>JALRGF010000692.1 GCA_023253495.1 Verrucomicrobiales bacterium | reverse complement strand
CTGGCGACCACCCCGTTTTTCCGGGCCGACTCGGGCCCCGAAGCGGCGCGGCTGCTCGCGAGGGAAATTTTCCTGAGTCCGGCGGCCGTCGGCGAGGATGTGCGCATTGACCTGGCCTTCAATCCGGCCGCCGTTGCGGCGTGGCGGCCGATCGGATTCGGGGCCATCGGACGCCCGGAACGCGATGCCGCCGGCCGCCTCCCGGGCTGGGCTTCCGGCCGTCAGATTACCGCCCTTTACGAAGTGGTGCCCGCGGCCGCGGTTCCCGGCACCGCGCTGGCGGTGGGTGTCTTCGCTTCACCCGTCCGGCCCGGCGCTCCGCAACCGCCCGCCCCCGAGGCCGCGCCACCGCTCAGCGTGCGTCTGCATTACCGCGTGCCCCGCTCGACGACCACGCATACTCTGCAGACCGACTGGACGTCCACTGCTGCCGCCTGGCGCACGGCTTCGCCGGATTTCCGGCTCGCCGCCGGAGCCGCCGCCTTCGCGCTCCGCCTGCAGAATGACCCTGCGCTTGAAGGACTGGCCGTTGAGCGCATCACCCGCTGGGTGCGCACCGCCGCCGATTCCCGCGATCCTTACGGCCTTCGCCGCGAATTTGCCGGCATGATTGAGGCCGTGGCAGGCTTGGAAAACGAATCGTCGCACTGAGAGGAACCGGAGCGGCTCCGGAGCGGCTCCGGTCGCCGCCGGCGTCATTCCCCAACGCCGATGCAGTAGAGCGTGTCCTCGGTGCGGATGAACAGACTGTCGTGAGCGACGGCGATGGTGGCGCGCAGATCACGGGTGTTCCGGTCCATCATTTCCGCGCGGTGGAGGAGCTCGAACTTCGCCGGATCCGCCTTGACCACAAAAACCTCTCCCCGGTGGTCCATGACAAAAATCTTGCCGTCGGCTCCGGTCGGCGAGGCTTCGATCTTGGTGCGGCCGCCGAGCTCTTCGTTCCAGAGGACTTCGCCGGTCTCCGGTTTGACGCACGCCAGCCTCTGCTTCTCGCCGTTGAGGATGTAATAGTGCCCGTTGTAGAGAAGCGGGGTGGCGACGTCCGATGAGACGTCTTTGTAGGCTTTGGACGGCATGTCCTCGTCGTCGAGTTTGGTGCGCCACGCGAGCGACCCCTCGTCGGTGTGCGCGCCGTTGAGGCCGGCTTTGACGGCATAGACCGGGGCTCCCTTGGGAGCGCAGGCGAGGATGGTGCGACCGTCGGTGACCGGCGAGGGCACCAGCCGCCAATGGCCGATCTTTGACGGGTTCCATGTCCCCCACCGCCACAGTTCCTGACCAGTGGCCGGATCGTGGCCGGAAAGACAGTCGCCGCCGGCAATCAGCAATTCGGCCCGCCCGCCGAGTGTCGCCGGCACCGGGGTGGTGAAGGCTTCCAGAGATTCGTCCACGGCGTCGGCCGGTCGCACCATCCGCCACAGGTCCTTGCCGGTCGCCGGATCAATCGCCAGCAGGTAGCTTTCATTTTTGCCGTCCGGCTCCCCCTTCTGTTCGCCATGGGCCTCGAAGGCGGAATTGCGCTGCAGCACCTGCATGTACAGTCGGCCGTCGTGCAGCACCGGACTGGTCGAGAACGTCCACAGGAACGCGAACCGCCCATGGTCTTTCTGGATGTTCCGGTGCCATTCTTTTTTGCCGTCGAGGGCGAACGACGCCAGATCGCCGGTGCCGGCGAAAAAGACGACGCGCGACCCGTCGGACGCCGGCGAGGGGCCGGCGAAATTGCTGCGGTCGTCGCTGCGGAAGCGGTCGGCCACCGGCGCGCTCCATTGCACCGCCCCCGTGGCGGCGTCGAGGGCCATGGCCACCACCTGATTGTCCTTCTCCACCGCGGCGGTCAGAAAGACGCGGCCGCCGACGACAATCGGGGAACTGCCGGCCGGCCCGGGCAACGATGCCTTCCAGCGCACATTTTCCGAGGGCGAAAAGGATGACGGCAGGCCCTTGGCATCGGTGGACCCGTTGAAGTTCGGACCGCGCCAGTTCGGCCAGTCGGCCGCGGTGACGGGAAGCATGAGGCCGGCGGCCAGGAGTGCGAGCAGTGGTGGATTCATGGAATGAGGATCGAGGTTCGGGATTCGGGCCCGGAAACCGCCCGGGCGGGGCGCGGCCGGATCGGCCGCAAGTGAATCATTCAGGGGGCCGGCAGCCGGGTGATCCTGAGGTTTTTGACCTCGCCGACGGTAGTGTAGCTGGCGAAGCCGAGCGGTCGGCAGAATTCGATGTCGCCGAAGCGCATGGTGATCTTCTTGCCTTCGGTGTCGGCGTCGAATATCTGCTTGTCGTCAATGAAGCCGGTCAGGCGGTTCTCGCGGACCTGAAGGCGGAAGCGGTACCATTTGCCGGTTTCGAATTCGACCCAGTTGGTCGTCTCGTTTTCATCGGCGGCCTGGAACTGGAGGCACGAGATGCCGACACATTTCCCGCCCCACCCGCCGAGCACCCAGGTGGCGGCCGTGTCCTTGTCGCGCACCGGAAATGTGAGGGCGGCAAAAAAGTCTTCACCCTCGACCCGGCGCGCCTCGAAACTGACCTCATAATCCTTGACCGGCAGCGTATCCGAACCGGTGTAGGCGACCCCGGTCATCGGCTTGCCTTCACCGAGGCGCAGCACACCGTCGGTCAGCGTGACCGGGCCATGGTCTTTCATTTCGTCGACCACCCGCCACCGGGAAGCCAGATCAGAGCCGTCGAGCAGAGCCAGCGGCTTGTCCTGCGCCGACACCGGAGTGACGGTCAGGACGGCCCACGCGGAAAGGAGTAAAAAAGCCTTCATGCTTCACCCTGCGAAGAATGGCGGCCTTTGCCAAGCCGGAACCGGCCCCATGCCGGCATTCGGCATTTCTCCGACCCCGCGGATCGCACGGGCGGCCCAAGGCGCCATCGGATCCGGAATCAGGCGGTGCCCAGCCGCCGCCGGGCCGCCGCTTCCACCTCGTCCGGCGTGACCTCGGCCAGCGACCGGCTGGCCGCACGCAGCACCTCGACGTGCCGCCCGGCCGGTGCCCAGACTCCCGGATCGGTCGGCCCGAAAACCAGCACGCACGGCACCCCGCAGGCGGCCGCCAGATGCGCCGGGCCGGTATCGTGACCGAGAAACAACCGACATCCGGCCAGCCGCATCGCCAGCTCGGGCAGCGGCCGGCTGTCCGCCAGCGAGTGGCGGACCCGGGCCGCCTGCAAGAGCGCGCGGAATTCGCCCAGGACCGGTGCCTCCGCCTCACCCGCCACCACCAGCACACCGGCACCCGTGGCCTGCTGGAGGCGCGAGGCCACCCGCACCCAGTTTTCCAGTCCCCAGTTTTTCCGCGGACTGCCGCTGCCCGGGTGCACGGCGATCATCGGGAATTCCGAGCCGGATCGGGCCATGAACGGCTCGCCAGCCTCCCCGGGCTCAAGAAATGCCGCCAGACCGCCCAGCGGCGCGGCCAGCTGCCCGGCCGCCGGCGGTCCGCCCTCGACCGGCCGGTGCGGCCCGCGCAACAACGTCGCCACTCCGGCCCGCTGCAGGTTTGCGTGGAAGGTGTCGTCCGGATCATACAGGTAACTGACAACCACGCTGAACGACGCCAAGGTCGCCGCCCACAAGGGATCCAAAGCCGCTCCGGGCACAAAAAAACGTGCCAATGCCGGGTCCTCCAACCGCCGGACCGCATCCGCCACCCCGAAAAAAACCGCCAGATCCACCGTTCCGGGCGTGCCCAGCACCTCGATCCGCCGCCCCGGAAACGACCGCCGCGCCAGCCGCAACGCCGGCAACGTGAGCACAAAATCACCCAACGCCCCGCCCCGGATAAACAACAGACGGCCGGACTCACCCCGCACGTCCCCACCCGGCACAGGAACCGCCACCTCCCCGCCAACGCCACCGCCGCCCGCCATCACCCCGCCTGCCGTCCGCCCCAGAAAACCAGGGCACAGACAAGAATCAGCGCGCCATAGACCAGCCCGCCCAACGACAACCGTTTCCAGCGCGACTCGTTGGCCGTGGCCCAGCCGACATGATCCCGGAAAAGATACGGCATGCCGACCCAGAACATCCCGAGCAGAATCCATCCATAAGCCAGCAGCGGCATCAACACCCGGCTGCGCGGCGCCTCCAGAAACGCCGCATCCAGCACCGGACACGCCGCCAGCAGCATCAGAATACCCAGCGCCCGCGCTGTCAGGAATTCATCCACATAGGCCAGCATCAGGCCGCAGGTCACCGGCAGCAGGATCAAGGCGATCCGCCGCACCCGGTGAAATTCGCCCATATCCATCGACGACACCAGCACCAGCGCCCACACCAGCGTGATCGACAGCAGAATCGTCCCCAACCGCTTGTTCCGCGGCGCCTCCTGCAGAAACGGCCGCAGACTGCGGTAATTGAAAAAGGCGTAGGCATGCGTGCCGACCAGCAGCAGGCCGACCATCAACCCGGCCCCCCGCAGCGACAGCCCGCGGTACAACCAGTCATACAAGGAATTGGCAAGCTCGATCATGCGTCAGACAGGCGCGTGCCTACCACAGCCGCGGGCCGGCTGCCATCGATTTCCGGCGGCCCGGCAAAAAGCGGATCCGTCATTTCTTTTCCGTCCCCTTGGATGACGGAAAAAAACAGGTTGGTCCACCGGCCCGGGCTTCTATTTTCCCTTTCCCTCCGTTCGAGCGATGTTCCCATCCGACAGAATCACACCCAGACCGGACGGCCGCATGATCATCGGCGTCCTCGCCGGCGAGGGCGTCGGTCCCGAAGTTGTGCCCGTCGCCCTTTCGCTGCTTGAGGCGCTCACGCGGGACAGCCGGCGCCCGTTCCAGATCCGCTACGGCGGGGCGATCGGGCAGGAATCCACGAAGATTTGCGGCAAGAGCCTGAGTGATGAAATCATCCAGTTCATCGGTGATATTTTCGCCGAAGGCGGGGCGCTCTTTTGCGGTCCGGGAGGGGGCCGATTTGTCTACGAACTGAGAAAGGAATTCTCTCTGTTCTGCAAATTCACTCCCATCCAGCCCTTTCCCGAGCTGTCCCGGACCGGACCGCTGCGACCCGAGATCGTCGAGGGTGTCGACATCCTGGCCGTGCGCGAGGGGCTGGGCGGGCTTTACCAGGGCGATTGGCAGCGCGGCGCAGACCCCCGCGCGGGCCAATGGGCCTCGCAGACGCTCCGCTACACCGAAGAAATGGTCCGCAACATCCTCGGCGTTGCCATCGAGGCCGCGCAAGGGCGCCGCAACCAGCTGCACGTCGTCCTCAAACCGGGCGGGGCGCCCGCCATTTCCTCGCTCTGGCGCGAATGCACCCAGGAAATGGCCGCGGCCGCCGGCGTCCGCTGGGTCGAGCTGGAGATCGACAACGCGGCATACCAGATCGCGGCCAACCCTCGGCAATTCGACGTCATCGTATCCCCCAACATGTTCGGCGACGTCCTGGCCGACTGCGGTTCCGTCGCGCTCGCCTCCCGCGGCCTGTCGTTCTCCGCCAATTTCAATCTGTCCGGGCACGGAGTGTACCAGACCGGCCACGGCGCCGCCCGGGATATTGCCGGCCAAGGCGTGGCCAACCCCATCGGGCAGATCCTGTCGCTTGGCATGATGCTGCGGGAGAGCTTCGGCTGGCCCGAGGCGGATGAGGCCCTGCGCACGGCAGTCCGGGCCGCGCTCCGCGACGGTCTCTCCACCGCGGACATCCCTCTTCCCGGCGGGACCATCCTGAGCACCAAGGATTTTGGCGAAGCCGTGCGACAACGGTTGCCGACATGAGCCGTGGCATCACTCTGCTTCTGATCGACGTCCAGGCGGAATTTCTCGGGGACACCCGTTTGTCTCCGCCACGGGAGGCCCTCATGGCGTCACTGCGATCCCTGCTGGAGGCGGCGCGCCACGCCGGCATTCCGGTCCTGCACCTCCGTACCGAACTGACCCCGGACGGTTTGGATGCCCCGGCCCTGTGGAGGAGCCGTGATCGGCTCCCCTGCCTCGCCGGCACCCCGGGAGCGAGCGCCCCCGCAGGCCTGGAGGCGCTGGCCGGGGAAGCCGTGATCATCAAGAAAGGCTATGACGCCTTCACCGGGACCGGTCTGGAGGCGGCCCTGCGCGCCCGGGGCACTCGCACCCTCGTGCTGGCCGGCACCCACACCCACGCCTGCGTGCGGCAGGCGGCGATGGGAGCGGCCGCATCCGGCTTCCGCGTCATCATCGCCGGTGACTCGGTCGCCTCCTATGATCCCCGGCACGCCGCGCTCTCGCTCGAGTGGATGGAGGGTCGTGTCGCCAGGTGCCTTGATCACGCGGGAGTGACGGCCCTTTTCGCCGAAGGGTGCCCGGACCCGGCGGAAAAATGCACGCACCACGACCCCGCGAAAACCTCCCATGAACTGTTTTCATTCGACGCCTGTCCGCCCGCAGAGGTCGACGATCGGGTCCGAAAAGTGGCGGAAGGCCGCGCGGTGCGCGCCAACGAACCCGTCGAGCAACGGGCCGGATGGCTGGCGGCATGGCATGCCCGGCTCTCGGCCGCGCGGGCCGACTGGGCGGCCGCGGTGGCCCGCGATGTGGGCAAACCGCTGGCCGATGCCCGCGCGGAAGTGGAGTACGGCCTGACCCTTCTCAGCGCGACCCTCGGTCGCGTGACGCAGGAGGCAACGACCGGCCCCGCGGGTGCGGCCCATCGTCCGGTCGGTGTGCTCGGCCTGATCACCCCGTGGAACAACCCGTTTGCCATCCCCGTGGCCAAGCTCGCCGCCGCCTTGGCCCGCGGCAACCGGGTCGCCTGGAAACCCGCACCGGCAGGGACAGACATCGCCCGACGGCTCGTGGCCTCGCTGGGCGACTTCCTCGGGGACCGCGTCGTCATCGTTCCGGGCGGGGCGGCCACCGGCAGGGCGCTGGCCTGCT
>JALRGF010000654.1 GCA_023253495.1 Verrucomicrobiales bacterium | reverse complement strand
TTGCCTAGCGGGCGTCCGGGGGAGGGAGCCGGCGGGCGCCGAGCCCGACGTTGATAAGCGAGAGGAACGAAGCGGCGGCCATGAGCGACACGATGGTGGCGCTGTAGGCTTTGGTCGGTTCCGGGCCGCGGGCGGCGCGGACAAATTTTCTCGCCTGCATGAAGAAGCCGGACATGGCGAGCAGGCAGATGAGCAGGCCGACCCAGACGGCCGTGCGTTTGCCGGCGCGGGCGAGAGCACCGCAGACAAGGGCGGCCAGTCCGAGTCCGCCGCCGATGGCACCGCCGGTGATGGCTTTCGGGTAATAGCCGATGGAGCCGGTGACCGGGTTGTACAGGACGAGGGCGAGGGCAAGGGCGATGAGGACCAGGCCCAAGCCGGTCAACCATTTGGCGGGATACGCAGTCATGGCCGGACGGTGAGGCATTCCGGGGTGCGGTCAACTGCCGGTCACACGGAGCCACCCGTACCTCCGGCCGCCGCCGCGCAGAAATGGTGGGCGGGTGGCCGGCGGGAGCAGCAGCAGCTCATTCAGGTGCCGGGAAACCGGCGGCTGCGGTTGACGGTGGCGGCGAGCAGCGCGATGGCCACGCCGGCGGTCCAGAAGAGGTTGAGCCAAGGCAGTGCGCCGCGACCGGGAACGAGGTGGGCGGCAATGGCCGAGGCCACGGTGCCGCCAATGAAACCGGTGGTCAGCGCCAGCGAATACACCACGTCGGCCGGCCGCGGCGGAGCGGTCAGAAAATAGCCGATCACGCCATACAGGAAAAATCCACCGACCACCATGGTCGCAAAACGTTGGAACAGAGCGACCCGGTCGATGGATACGGTGATTTCCACCGAGCTCGGCTGGATGAACGGGGAAATGCGGTTCTGGAACACCTTCGGATGCGGAGTGGCCGGCTGGCGGAAATACGGCGCGTCCGGCAAACGGGCGGTCAGATCAACCCCGTGAAATCGCGTGTCGGCGCGCCACGGCACGTTCCAAGCCAGCCAGGAGGCCGCCCCGAGCAGAGCGACCAGAAGCAGCAAGCGGAGAATGGGCATGGGCGAAGGGAACGAGGGCGCGTCGGGCGGCGCGGCGTCCCGCGCGCATAAAAACCAACTTTCCGCAGGCCTTCCCAAGATGCAACCGGCGGCCCGCGGCCTCAGGCCATTTCGCGCAGCGCCCAGGCGAGACGGTCGCGTATGCCCGACGGGGTGACTCCCTGCTCACGGAGCGTGCGCAGGCCGGCCGCGTGGTCGCGCTTGGCCAGTCGGCGCCCGGCCGCATCCCGCACCAGCGGATGATGCGCCCACTCCGGCACCGGCAGGCCAAGCAGGTGCTGCAGCAACCGGTGCAGGTGGGTGCACGGCAGCAGGTCTTCACCGCGGGTGACCAGCGAGATCCCCTGGGCCGCGTCATCCACCACCACCGCCAGATGATAGCTGGTCCCGATGTCCTTGCGGGCCAGGACCACGTCGCCGAGGACTTCCGGCTGCGCGGACTGGCGGCCGTGCCGCCGGTCGTGCCACGCGATCGGTCCGGCCACGGCGGCAGCCCGCGCCACATCCAGCCGCCACGCATGGCCCTCGCCCGCCGCAATCCGGGCGTCGCGTTCCTCCGCGCCCAGCGCCCGGCACGTGCCCGGATACAACAGACCTTCCGGTCCGTGCGGCGCGCTCACCATCGCCCGGACTTCGCGCTCGATTTCCCCCCGCGTGCAAAAACAAGGATACACCACCCCGAGCGCCCGCAGCCGTCCCAGCGCCGCCGCGTAGTCGGTCAGATGGTCGCTCTGCCGCCGCACCGGTTCCGGCCAGGCCAGCCCGAGCCACCGCAGGTCGGCCATCAGCTCTTCTTCGAACTCCTGACGGCACCGCGTGCGGTCGATGTCCTCGATCCTCAGGAGAAAGGTGCCACCCGCCCGCGCCGCCAGGTCCCACGCCACCAGCGCGGCCAGGGCATGGCCGAGGTGCAGCGGGCCGGTCGGGCTGGGGGCAAACCGGGTCACCGGAGCGAGAGGACGATGCGTTGAGCTTCGGCAAAGAGTGTCCGGATTTCCGGGACATCGGGCACGCGTGCCTGCGCAAACAGATCAGGTAAACCGGTTCCCTGCGCTTCCGGCTGACGGAGCAGAAAAGCGGCGTCCGCCATGTCCTGAGGGTCGGCACCGCGCATCATTTTGGTCAGAAGAAGGTCAAGGACATGGGGCCGACTCAACTGCAAATGGCGCAGTCCGGAAAAATGGAGGGGGACAAGGTAGTCCTGCCATTGGGGCCGAAGGATCACCTGGTCCTCCACAAAAAGATGCGTCACGTAGAGCCCCGAAGGTGCCAGCTCGCGATTGGTGGCATCCAAGGCGTCCCAAAAGGCGTCGTTTCCATCAAGCTGGTGCGCCTGCGCCAGCGTGAGGATGACGTCGACGTCCAGCGAGAGGCATGCCTCTTCCGGTGGATGATCGAAGCCGAGGGCGAGCGCGGCGCGTCCGTAAAGCACGAGTGGGATCGACTGGTCAAGCGAGCGGTCGAGCGTCCGCAGAATCGTCTCAGCGTGGATCATGGCAGCCGGGGGGAATGGGACGGATCCACTGACGGGTGGGCATCGCTCCGGGACGGGCCCGGCCGGTGATGGCCATGTAGCGGGAACGATGAGGAAGCACTCCGGAGGGGACAGCCGGGGCGAGCGGGAGCAGGCCGAGCAGAGCAGGCCAGAAGCTGTTGGCTGGTTCTTCCGATTGGCCGGCCAGGGCGATTTCGCGCACCACAGCCGCACTCCGTTCCAGTACCGCGAGACGTGCGACAGTTGAGGCCTGCACCCCGGGTGCGGCCAGCAGCGCGGCTGCCATACGAATCCGTTGAGGTTCCCAAGGAAGGCAGGGGTGGAGCAGGGCGACGGCCAGTTCCTCGGTGGTCACATCCGCGGCCGCCAGGGGCGGCGTTGGCATCGATGCCGGCCGGCTCCCGGCGTAGTAGTCGAGCCCCCGGCTTTCCGCGAGTGCGGCCAACTTCTCCGGAGTATCAAGACCGAGGCGTCGCAGCCGGTGCAGCAGCAGCGACTGATGGGCAGTGGTCCCGAGCTTCCTGGCCAGGCTGACCTTCGGGCCCAAGGCCGGCGCCAGGAAGGCGGTGCTTTCGGCTTCTCCCATGCACAACCGGTAACACCCGCTGATTCTGCAGTAAAGCAGCATCCCGCGAACAGTGAATGGTCATTTCCGAAGCAGGTTTCCGAAGGTTGGAGAAACGTATCCTGCGCGGGAGAAGGAGGCTTGAAGGTGGACTGGCGGAGGAGCGGTCTCCAACCGGGCGCTTCCATTCCCCGGCTCAGGCCGCGGAGCTCCGAACGTAGCGTTGGCTTCGAGCCAACGGGTCGCCCGTTGCCTGGAAGGCACCTCTGCGGGCTGGTGCCCTCGTGGGCCGATCCCATTTGACCGGGGCGGGAGGTGGATTACGATGAAAAAATTCCACCAGCAGGGGCGCCGACTGACGGCTGAGACCCGGGGGTAATCCCGGGGACCCTTTGAACCTGATGCGGGTCATGCCGACGAAGGGAGCAAAGCACCGCACTCAGCCGCCACGCCGTCCGTTTCCGGGCTGCGTGGCTTTTTTTGCGCCCCTGGGGCGCGCTCATTTCTCTGATCCCCCACTGCCATCCATGATTGCCACACCTGATTCCTTCGAGTCGCATTCCAGCGAGCCACTGCCGGCCAGCACGCGTGTGTATGTGGAGGGGGTGGTGCATCCGGAGGTGCGGGTGCCGATGCGGGAGATTGCCTTGTCGCCGACGAAGCGGATGGATGGGGAGCTGGAGCCGAATGAGCCGGTGCGGGTGTATGACACGTCCGGTCCCTGGGGGGATCCGGCGTTTGCCGGTACGTCGGACCAGGGGTTGCCGGCGCTGCGGGCGAAGTGGATCGAGGCCCGCGGGGATGTGGAAGCGTATGACGGGCGGGCGGTGCGGCCGCAGGACAACGGGTATCTGAGTGCGACGCATGCCGAGTATGCCAGTCAGGCCGAGCGCAACCGGCTGGTGGAATTTCCCGGGATGAAGGGCGAGCGGCGCCGCCCGTTGCGGGCGAGTGCCGGGCATCCGGTGACGCAGCTCTGGTATGCGCGCCAGGGGGTGATCACTCCGGAAATGGAATTTATCGCCATCCGGGAAAACATGCGTCGCGCGCGCATCGCGGACCTTTCCCAGGACATCCGCCGCCATGACCTGGAGCTGCAGCACGCCGGGAGCAGCCAGCAGCCGGAGAGTGCGTACACGCCATCGATCTTCCGTCGCTTTCCGCAGCGGATCCCCTCGGAAATCACGCCGGAATTTGTGCGCG
>JALRGF010000538.1 GCA_023253495.1 Verrucomicrobiales bacterium | reverse complement strand
CAGCGCCAAGGATCTCAACGAGGTGGAACGCGTCGGGGCCGAACCGAAGTTCACCACCATCATGGACATCGCGGTCCCGATCGTCGAACTGCCGGTGCTGCCCGGAAGGGACATGGCGCAGCTGGTGGAGGTGGCGGCGCTGGACCAGAAGCTGAAGAGCCTCGGCCACCATAGTGCGGTGGAGTTCTCGAAGAATCTGTTGAATGTCATGAGGAAGAACCCATAATGGAGTGTTCCCCCCGTCCCGATGAACCCCACCATTGTCCAGCGCGAGTTCACCATCCGCAACCGTCAGGGTCTGCACGCCCGGCCGGCCGCCATGCTCGTGAAACTCTGCAACACCTTCCAGTCGGAGATCTGGGTGGAAAAGGGGGATGAACAGGTCAACGGCAAGAGCATCATGGGACTGATGATGCTCGCCGCCAACCACGGGGCCGTGATCAAGGTGACGGCCGAGGGGGGCGATGCCGAAAACGCCGTCGAAAAGATCGGCGCGCTCATCGAGAGCGGGTTCATGGAGGAGTAGCCGGTCGATCAATTTGATGGACCCTGTTGCCACCCCGTCGTCCGCCGCGCCGCCGTCTCCCCGCCGCGGGTGGCGCCAGGCGCTGGTGGCGCTCGGGCTGATTGTCGCCGGCGCGGGGGTCAGCGCATTGATGTTCTCCTTGCGCCGGGAGCCGCCGCGGGCGGCGCGCGTGGAGACGCGCACGGCAGTGGAGGTGGTTTCCGTGGTGCTGGCGGACCACCCGGTGCTGGTCCCGTCCCAAGGGCTGATCGCTCCCGTCACGGAAACCAAGGCCGCCAGCGAGGTGGCCGGCCGCATCCTCGCGGTTTCGCCGGATTTTGTGGTCGGCGGCCGCTTCCGGGAAGGCGATGTGCTGGTGGAAATCGATCCGTCCGATTTTGCCGCGGCTGTGGCCCAGTCCGAGGGCGCGGTGGCCGAGGCCGGTCTGGCACTGGTCAATGAACAGGCGCGGGCGGAACAGGCGCGGCGCGACTGGGCCCGCCTCGAACCCGGGAAAAAACCAGGCCCGCTGGTCCTGCGCGAGCCGCATGTGGCCGCCGCCACCGCCCGCCTCGCCGCGGCCGAGGCCGCCCTGGAGAAGGCGCGCCGCGATCTGGACCGCACCAAAATCCGGGCTCCCTATCCGGGTATGGTCAAGGCCAAACGCGCTGACCTCGGCGACTACGTGGCGCCGGGCACGCCGCTGGCCGATCTCTGGCGCTCCGATGTATTCGAGGTCCGGTTGCCGGTCACCGTGGCCGAGGCGGCGTTCATTGACCTGGAGGGGCGGCCGACCGCGGTGCTCAGCGACGGCCGCCACGAGTGGCCGGCCCCCGTGGTGCGCACCGAGGGCATGGTCGATCCGGGCACCCGCACCACAGCCCTGATCGCACGTCTGGAGCAGCCGGACCCGCCGCCGGCCCCCGGCCTGTTCGTCAAAGCCCGCGTCACCGGCCGCACCCTGACGGGAGTGGCCTCCCTGCCGCGGCGCGTCCTCCACGGCCCGGACCGCGTGGTCATTGTCGATCCGGCCGGCACCCTGCGGTTCCGCAAGGTGACCGTCGCCTGGCAGGAAAGCGGCACCGTCCACGTCAACGCCGGCCTGCAGGCCGGCGACCGCGTCGTGCTGACCGCCCTGGCCGCAGTGGTCGAGGGCATGCCGGTCGACGTGCTGGACGCAGCACCGTCGACCGCGGCGCCTGTGACCGCGCCGCCATCGACCGCGGCACCGCCGACCGCGGTGCCTTCGCCGGCCGGACCGGACCGGGCGCGTCCGCCGGCCGCCACCCCCGGACCGGGAGCCTGAGACACGATGGGCTCCCTGGTGACATGGTTTTCGCGCAATCCGGTGGCCGCCAACCTCCTGATGCTGCTGATGCTGGCGGCGGGGATGGCCGGGTGGTTCCGGATGCGCAAGGAGATTTTCCCGGAGACCGCGCTCGGCATGGTGTCGATCGTGGTCCCGTTTCCCAACGCCTCGCCGGACGAGGTGGAAAAAGGGGTGGTGGTGCCGATCGAGGAGGCGATCCAGGGGGTCAACGGCATCAAGCGGGTGATGGGCTTTGCCAACGAATCGGTCGGCACCGTGGTCGTCGAGGTCCAGCCGTCGATGGACACCCGCACGGTGATGGCCGATCTGAAGTCCCGGGTCGATGCCATCGACAATTTTGCGCGGCAGGCCGAGAAGCCGGTGATGGAGGAGCTGCTGATCAAGGGGCAGGTGCTCACGCTGGCGGTCAGCGCGGAGACCGATGAGACCACGCTGCGGCGGTTTGCCGAGCGGGTGCGTGACGACCTGCTGGTGCACCGTCTGCCGCGGGACGCCGGCGGCACGCTGCTGGAGCGGGCCAACCGTTTCCTGAGCACCGTTTTTAACGGCCCTGCGGCCATCAGCCAGGTGAGCATTGCCGGCGTCCGGAACTATGAGGTCAGCATCGAGGTCAGCGAGGACACGCTGCGGGCCTACGGACTGACCATCGAGTCGGTGGCGGCGGCGGTGCGGGCGTCTTCGCTCGATCTGCCGGCGGGTTCGGTGCGCACCGATGCCGGAGAAGTGATGATCCGGACGCAGGCGCGGCGGTACACGGCGCCGGAATTCGAGGCGATCACCGTGGTCACCCGGCCGGACGGTTCGACAGTGTCGCTCGGGCAGCTCGCCCGGGTCGTCGACGGCTTCGAGGACGTGGACCTCTTTTCGCGGTTTGACGGGCGGCCGGCAGTGCTGGTCAACGTGTACCGGACCGGCGACGAGGACACGCTGCGGCTGGTCGAGCTGGTGCGCGACTATGTGCGGCGGGCACCGGAGAATTTCCCGCCCGGGGTGAAGCTCGAGGTGTGGAATGACCAGTCGGTGCTGCTGGCCGGCCGGATGAACCTGATGTTTTCCAA
>JALRGF010000429.1 GCA_023253495.1 Verrucomicrobiales bacterium | reverse complement strand
GGGCGGCGAGCGCGAGGCGGGCGCCGGCCGACAGCGTAGTCCCGGCAGGAAAGGCATAGGTGATCCCGTCGGTGAACCGGCATCCCTCGAGGGAGAGCGGGGCGGCCCCGATGTTGACCAGTTCGAGGTATTCAAAGTCCTTGGCCTCGACACCCGGCAGAGCGGTGCGTTCCGCGGCGGTCGGGTCGGGCGGGGCAAACATGACTTTGCTGAGGCGCAGCGACTGCTGCGCCAGACTGGGCGCGACCGGCAGCGCATAGCTGGAAATCAGAGAGCCGGAGGCGTCGCGCAATTCCACGGTGCCGCCGCGGGCGCTGAGGGCCCCATCGTAATTGCCGAGCAGGTATTCAGCGGTGGTCGGAGCGCCCGGGCGGAGGCGGTAGGCGGCCCGGTCATTGCAGACCACGGCACGGTTGAGGGTGGTCGAGACGCCGGTGCCCACGATCACGGTGCCGGCCTTGAACGTGTGCCGGATGCCGCCTCCCCGCAGCGACCAGCCGGTGAGGTCCACAGCCTCGGCACCCTGATTGCGGAGCACCAGGTGTTCGAGCTGCTGGGATCCGGAAGCGGGATTCGGATCGGCGCTCTCGATGCGCACCTGGGCGGCGGCGGCGGCGGTCGCGGCGGCCGGGATCATGCGGTAGGTGCTCGACGGGCCGAAGGTCGTGTAGAGCGAGGTGCGGTTCTGGCTGAGCCACGAGTTCCACGACCCGATGGCATTGTATCCACTGACGTTCACGCCGGGCGGCAGCGGAGTCATGGTCGAACGGACCACGGCCAGCCGCTGCTCGAGGACCGATGTGCCGGCAGGCGTGCCGGGCGGCCCCATCAGGGTGTCCATGAGGGTGCGCAGCCGCCGGCCGACCATGGCGCGGATTTCCGGCGACTGGTACCCTTGTTCCCAGAGCACGTTCCATTGTTTGGTGGTGCTGGCCTCCGCCTTGTAGAGCAGCGTCGCCTGCCACGGGTTGATGGTGCCCATCATGGTCCCGTCCTTGTCCCACGGAAACAGGTACCACTCGCGCGAACCGTTGCTGTCGCGGTAAAAATAGAAGTTCTTCCGGTTGGTGTCGCTGTCCGCGAGGAGCGGGCGCATGGCCATGAAGTTGATGAAATTCGGGAGGTTCAGGTTTCCGAAGAGGTGCGCCTTGCGCTCGTCGGCCGATCCGTTGAGCAACCCGGCGATGAAGGCCTCCAGATCCCCCATGCCCTCGCGCAGCCGGGTTTTTTTCTCGATGCCGTACAGCGTGTCACCGAACGCCGGCGAATTCGAGTAGTCGCCACCGGGCAGCGGTGTCTCGCCCAGCCGCTGCACAAATTTGTACATGGCCCCGTCCGGATCATGCCCCCAGCGTTTCAGGTAATCCTCGTCGACCTGCTCAATGAGGATCCCCATGCGCTGGAAGACGCCGTTGCGGTACATGGCCACCACAAACGATTCACAGGCGGGATGCCCGCTGGTCCGCAGCATTTCGTAACTGCCGGCGACCCGGTAATAGTTCGGATCGGCACCGGTCCCGTTCATGTTGACCTCGCCGACGCGGCCGAGCGTTTCATTCACGTAGAGCCCGTCGCCCCGGTTGAAGTTGAACTTCTGGGACCCGGCCGACGTGTAGCCGCCGCGCTGGCGGACGTGTATGTTGTCATAAAATGTCCCGCCGTAGAGCACGCTGGCGCGGCTGCCGGTCCGAGTGTCGCTGTTGGTCACGTCGTTGGTGAACCACTGCATGATCGGCATGCCTCCGGTGAGGGCGGGATCGCGGACGACCAACCCGAAGTATTGCGGCGACTGCGAGACGCCGTCGGCATTGCTGAGGTCGACCGGATACGGCGCGCGCCACGACTGGCCGGCGGTATCCGTGGCGGTGAGGAAATACCGGAGCATCCGCCGGGCTGCAGCACCGCCGGCATTAGCGATTTCCGCGGTGAAAATCCGGCTGCCGTCGGCGGCCCCGGGTGCCGGGCCGGCATCGGTCATGGGAACCGGTGGCGCCTCCGGTCCGTACATGACGCGCGTGACGAGCGTGACCGAAGCGACCGGCCCGAGGCGCGGCGTGACCCGTGCGGTGACCGTCACGGTTTCGCCGGGCATCGGGTGGAGCGGATGGTGGGCGACGGTGTCGATGGACGGCCCGGGGTCGACGAAGACGCCGCCATTCGGGGCGCCCGGAGTGGCGGTAGCCAGGAATCCTTCGGTCCGGGCCGCGGGCGACAGACCGGCCTCGAGAACCGGCACGAGAAGAAAATCCTCGTGATTCAGCGACCGCCGGAACCCGTGGACCGCCAGCACGTTCGTGCCGTTGACCAGCACCGGCAACGCCGCCGCGGAAATGTCCGTGTCCTCGTAGACAATGGCCTGGGTGTCGCCGCGATCCGTGTCCGCAGTGGAATTGTAGGCGCGCTCGCCCGTGAAGTTCCCGCGGGCCACCTCCACCCCGTTGAGAAAGGCGACATAGGCGTCATCATACTTCACCCGCAGCCGGAGCGAGGCCAGCAGGCTTTTGTCGCCCAGATGGAACCGGTGCCGGGCGAAGAGACCCGGACTGACCGCCGCCATCGGTCCGCGCACATCATTTTGATAGTGAGCGGGATAGAGCGGTGTCGGGAAACTGGCGGCGCCGGCCTCACGGCACTGCTGGACAAGGAGGGCCGGCAGCTCGGCGGGAAAAAAAACCGCGTCATCGATCAATCCGACAAAGTGATAGGACCCGCCGGTGTCGTCGCCACCACCGAGGTGAAACCCATGCGCCGGATTGAGGACCGGAGCATAGGCACCGCTGGTCGACGCCGCCTGCACGCCATTCACGTAAAGGCGTTTGGTGCCCGACGAGCTGCGGGTAATGGCGATGTGGGTCCAGACATCCATGGCCGCGGGCCCGCCGGCCACCACATGCCAGGTGGTGCCGGTGCCGGTCCAGAATTCCCAGGTGTTGGCGGGAGTGAGATACAGAATGTACCCGCGCTGCCCGCCGGCGGTCCCGGTGCGCGAGGAAACGACGGCGCGGTAGCCGCTGCCGCCGGTCGGTTTCACCCAGGCCGCAAACGAAAAAACCGTCGGAGGATTGAGACGGGAGGAAAACGGGACAGACAGACTGCCGGCGCCGTCAAACCGCGCCGCCCCACCGGTGGAGGCCCCGGCCCCCGCCGCTCCAAAAATCGCAGCCACGCCGGCAGGCACCGCAGCGTGCCCGCTGCCGGAAGCGTCCGCCGCCGCGGCCGCCCCCGCCGCCTCATCCATAAGCCAGACCCCGACGGGCGACCCGAGTTCAAATCCCACCCCGCTGCCGACCCCGGCCCGCCACGAGTTGTCGTTGTACGCGACGGCGCGCCAGTTCGTCGCCGCAGTGTCCGGTGTGGCATTGGTCGGCACAAAATACCGCAACGGCGTGGTCTCGTTGACCAGCGTCTCGGTCCGCGCCTGCGTGCCGTAACTCAAGTCGGTCACCTGCGGCGGATAGGCCGGCGCGAATTCCGTGGAGCGCGTCACCCCGTCGGGCGCCAACAGCCCGAGGTATTCGCCGCCTTTGCCAAGAGCAAACGGAGCATGCAGGAAACCCTCGGGATCAACATGGGCGCCCCCGCCCTCGCCGACGCGCCCCGAGCAGAAAACGACCAGCCGACCACCCGCCCGCAGCACCCACGAGGGAAACACCAACCCACCCACAGCACCCGCATCATCGGTCAGCCGCCACCCGGCCAGATCCACCGCCGCCGCTCCGGGATTCCAGATTTCCACCCAGTCCTCGTAATTGCCATGGCCGTCTTTGAGCGTGGTGGCATTGGACGCCATAAACTCCGAAATCACCGGGACCGCAGGCGCGATGCCGGCGAACACCACGGAAAACAGAAATAAAAAAAACTTCATCGGATCAACACGGGCAGAACCCCGCCATCCATTGTCACGATGCCGGTGCCTTCGCACAACGCCAATCATCGCCGGCCCGGCCCGGCTCCCCATCGTCGTCTCGTCCCGCCCCATCCGATGCCCGATCTCCGCCAGACTCAGCTCCTCCTTGTGGATGCGTTCAATCCGTGCTAACCATTCCTCATGGTCGTGGATGCAGACCATCAACCTGCTTCCAGTCTGCACCTGCATACACCCTCACATCACTGCCCCTGCCGTTAAATTTTGAAACCCCCGACCACAAAAATGAGCAGCACGATCAAGCGAATACTCAAAAAAGGATTGAATTTGCCTCTCCATTTGTTGAAGCGGTATAAAACACAGAGTGCTTTGACTCGCCTCTCCTCGCATAAAAACCGGAAACTGCAAGCGATAGCAGCCGCGTTACAAGAGTCTTTAGCCCACAATCTGTCTTCGCAGGAACAGCAGTCGATATCCCTGATTGAGGAAAGACGTTCCTTTCTGCTCAATTCGGATAAAGAAATTGCCAAAGTGGACTACGGGGCAGGTTCTTCAAACTCAAACAGAATGGGTGAACAGATGAACAGTGGTGTGCGCTCTACGGCTTCCATCTCGCAAATTACTGCTGTGAGCAAGCCTCAATTCTGGGCAACTGTGCTGTTCAAGCTAGTACGCAAATTGGAGCCGGTATCCTGTGTGGAGCTTGGTTCCTGCGTGGGCATTTCAGCGTCTTATCAGGCCTCCGCACTGAAGATCAACGGCAAAGGGGCTATCGTCACGCTCGAAGGCTCAGATGAAATCGCCAACCTCGCAAAAGAAACGTTTGTGAGCCTGGGAATCGAGAATGCCTCCGTCGTGACAGGCCCTTTTCACAAAACGCTAGGTGGTGTTTTGGAAACGTCCAAGCCTATTGACTTCTTTTTCAACGATGGTCATCACGATCACGATGCCGTTCTCAAGTACTTTAATCAGGCAATGCCCTACCTGTCTGATGCTGCGGTTATTGTTTTTGACGACATTTCCTGGTCTCCAGGTATGAGAAAAGCCTGGAATGAGATCGAAAACGATGAACGCGTCGCCGCATCAATTGATCTCGGCTCAATAGGCATGGCTTTAGTCGATAAATCCATGAACACGAAGGAAAGATTTATGATCCCGCTGTAAAACCCCGCTTCCTCCTCTCCTTCAAGTTTTTTGGCGCGCCGGAAGAATCACGGGGGATTTTTCGGGATAAAGTGATGGGAAAAGCGTTAAGTGGGCGAGGAGGTTCTGGGTTCTGGGGATGGCTTCGGAGGCTTCGGAGGGGAGGTCGATGGAAGCCGGGGTGAAGATGTCGCGATCGAGGCCGGCCTGGCTGACGTGCCAGTTGATGCGGCGGGCGGCGTGGGGGCGGGTACTGACGGGCGGTATAAAAATCGCTGATAAGAGGGTTTTTTTGGGTGGGTTTCGTGACCGTTCGAGTCGTTTGTGACCTTCTCTGCTTTGCAAGATGAATCTCCTTTCCGGCTGGCCCTCGGAGCGCTGTTTCACCAGCCGGGCGTTCAGGAGAATCCGTTCCGGGGCTCATTGGGAGACCTGGTGGCCGCGCGTTCGGTGCGCGTGAGTGCGACCATCAGGACGGCGGCATCGGCTGGTGTGACCCCAGGCAAGCGTTCGGCTTCGCCCAAGGTCGACGGCTTGCGGCTTGAAAGAACTTGGACCGCTTCCTTTTTCAGTCGGCGCAGTTCCGAGAAGTCGAAGTCCCACGGGATGGGCCATTCGCGGTGGTGTTGGGCCCGGGCAATGGCGGCCGTCTGACGGTCGAGATAGCCGGCGTATTTTGTATCGGTCTCCACTACCTCCCAGACGTCCGCGGGAAACTCACGGAGCAGTTCCACGGGGAGCTGATCGATGCGCACTTCGGGTCGACGCAACCACTTGGCCAAAGACTGCCCCTCGCGTTTTTCAGTAGCCAGCCGCTGGTGAGCCGCGTCGATCGCTTCTTGTTTCCGTCGGGTCGTCTCCGCACGATCCGCGTCCACCAGACCGATGGCCGCCCCGCGCGGGGTGAGCCGCAGGTCGGCGTTGTCCTGACGGAGGCGGAGTCGATGCTCCGCGCGGCTGGTGAACATACGATACGGTTCGGTGACCCCCTTGGTGATGAGGTCATCGATCATCACGCCGATATAGGCTTCCTCGCGACCGAGTACGAAGGTGCCTCGCTGGAGGATTTTCAGAGCGGCGTTGGTGCCGGCGATGAGTCCCTGGGCGGCGGCTTCTTCGTATCCGGAGGTCCCGTTGATCTGCCCGGCAAAGTAGAGACCGGAGACACGCCGGGTCTCGAGGGTGGGGTGGAGTTGGGTGGGGGGGCAATAGTCGTATTCGACCGCGTAGGCGGGTCGGATGATTTCCGCACGGTGGAGACCGGGGATCGAACGGATGAACTGGTATTGGACCTCGTAGGGCAGGCTGGTGGAGGTTCCGTTGACGTAATACTCGCCGGTGTGGCGTCCTTCGGGTTCGAGAAAGATCTGATGTTGTTCCTTGTCGGCGAAGCGGACTATTTTATCCTCGATGGACGGGCAATAGCGCGGGCCGGTGCCTTCGATCACTCCGGCATACAGCGGCGATTTGTCGAGATTCTGGCGGATGATTTCGTGCGTTTCGGGCGTGGTCTGGGTCATCCAGCATGGCCATTGTTCCACATGGAACATTCCGTCCTTCCATTCGTTCAGCGAAAACAATTCATGCCGAGCCCTGACGAGCCGTTGCGGCAGATACGAAAACGGCTGCACCACAGGATCTCCATCCTGACGCAGACACCGCGAGAAATCAATGCTGCGCGCCTTCAGACGACACGGAGTCCCGGTCTTGAAACGACCGACCTCGAACCCCAAGTCACGCAGGGCGTCGCTCAGCAGGGAAATCCCATCCCCGAGCCGACCGCCACTTTGCTGGCGCAGTCCCACGTGCAGCAACCCACGCATAAAGGTGCCCGCGCTGATGACAATGGCCCGGGCCTGCACTTCCAGACCCAGAGTGGTGACCAGCCCCGTGACCGCATCGTCCTCAACCAGCAACCGCGCCACGCTGGCCTGGAAAATTTCGAGATTTTCAGTTTCTTCGAGAATCGCTTTGGCGCGGAACTGGTAGGCTTTTTTGTCGCACTGGGCCCGCGGCGAGTGCACGCTCGGCCCCTTGGTCCGGTTGAGCATCCGAAACTGGATGGCGGTGGCGTCGGTATTGAGCGCCATGAACCCGCCGAGGGCATCGATTTCGCGCACCATCTGTCCTTTGGCGACGCCGCCAATGGCCGGGTTGCAGGACATC
The DNA here is from genome assembly GCA_023253495.1 of Verrucomicrobiales bacterium. Lineage (GTDB taxonomy): Bacteria > Verrucomicrobiota > Verrucomicrobiia > Verrucomicrobiales > V1-33 > CAJBME01. The sequence goes on along the minus strand of JALRGF010000429.1, from coordinate 824 downwards.
TGGCCGATGGTATCGAGGTTCTGGGTGAGCAGGGCAACCCGACACCCGAGCCGATGGGCGGCCAGGGCGGCTTCGATACCGGCGTGTCCGGCGCCGATGACAGCGACGTCGAACGGCTGGGGGTAGATAAAGTCACTCATTTTGTGAAAATAATAAATTCAATATTAATAATAAATAAATAATCCTTTGGGGAAACAAGTCCCCGCGGCCTGTTCACACCTTCGAGAAGAATTTCAGGTTTGAGTCCTGACCTTCTCTTCCTCTTCTGGGTTCGAATAAGGTGGAGAAGTACGGACGTGGCGTGTTCCGCGGGTCGTTCCACGATGGCGGAGAAGGCCGCAGAAATGCGGGCCCGGCTCGCGGCGTGGCGGGATGACGTGCGGGCCCCGATGCCGCAGCGCCGGGGGCCGGAGGCTCCGACCGGCAAGGCGAAGCCGAGCAAGCGACAGAAACAGAAGGCTACTTGACGTCGACGGCGATGCTCGCCGAATGGGTCGAGAACTCGGGGGCGTAACGGCTCTGGATGGTGGCAAAGCCACTTGATGCCTGGCCCCGATGAGCCACCCGCAGCGAGTATTCGAAGACATGCGTGCCCCGCGGCAGTCGCTCAAAAAACATCTGCGTCGAGGCGTCGCGAATCGCCAGATACCAGGCCGCCCCATCGCCAAACCGCCAGCCGGAGAGCACGTCCACCGGCTCGGTGAGGCTCGGCCGGTGGTCGGAGAGCTCCAGGAACTCGTAGTCGCGATCGCTCGTCACCACGAGCCGCACGACCAGTTCGTCGCCCACTTCGAGCCGCGCGGCCCCGTCGCCCGCAGCGTCGG
>JALRGF010000318.1 GCA_023253495.1 Verrucomicrobiales bacterium | reverse complement strand
GGGAGGCGCACCGGGGTTTGTCGTCCGGATGGTGCAGGCGCCGGCCGGCTCCAACCTCGAAAACACCCTGCAGCGCGCGGAGGATCAGCTGCGGGCGAACTCGCCGTACCCGGCGGAAATTGACTTCACCGGGGAGGCTCCGGTGGTCAATTTTGCCGAGACCGAGGGCGGGGGCGGCGGGTTTTTCGGTGACAATCTCGGGGTCCCAGGGCTCGACGGGGCCGCCGGCTACGAGGATTTTGCGGTCGAGGCCCGGGCCTGGCTGCGTCTGACCCAAGGAGTGCACCGCTTCGGTGTGATCACTGATGATGGGTTCAAGATCCATTCGGGGGCGAGCCCGACAGACATCTCGGGGGCGCCGCTGGACTTCCGGAACGGCGGACCGGCGGACCAGACGTTTGATTTTGTGGTGCCCGAGGCCGGCCTCTATCCGTTCCGTTTCCTGTGGTACGAGCGCGGCGGGGCGGCCCATGGCGAGTGGTTTTCGGTCGATGTCGCCACCGGTCAGCGCGTGCTGATCAACGACCTGAGCCAGCCCGGGGCCGTGCCGGCCTTCAAGGATCCGGGCGGGGCGGGAGCGGCGCCCGGGGTTGAGGTCAGCGTGTCGCTGGCTGCCGGCAGCTGGGGCGCGGCGGCCGGGGCGGTGGTGGATCCCTCGACCCGCACCGTCAGTGTGCCGTTGGTCGGGCCGGGGCAATTTGTCCGGCTGGTTGCTCCGGCGGGTGCCGCGGCGGCTCCGGTCATCCGGTCGGTGGCGGTGCAGGGCGGCCGTCTGGTGATCAGCTATGATGTGCCGTGAGTGATCGGGGGTTGCAGGCGGGGCGATTTGCGTGGAAACAGGCGGAGTCATGAAACCGCTTCTCCGCCTTTTCTGTGCAGCGGCCACCGCCGCTTCGCTGATCGCCCCGTCATCCGCTGAAACTCCTGCGCCTGCGGCGGCGGCTCACCCGGATTCAGCCGCCTGGCCCGGCCTCTTCAAGGACGACCTGTCGGATGCCACCTTTCCGAAAGGGGTGTGGACGGTGACCGACGGGGTGCTCACGGCGAGCGAGGACCAGGCAATCTGGAGCGCGCAGGAGTATGAGAATTTCACGCTCGACCTCGAATTCAAGACGGCCGACGGCACCAACAGCGGCGTGATCATCTACGCCAGCGACATCAATGACTGGATCCCCAATGCGGTCGAAATCCAGATTGCCGATGATCATTCCGAGCAGTGGAGCAAGGCGGAAAAAACCTGGCAATGTGCCGCGGTCTTCGGGCACCTCGCCCCGACCAAGAGCGCCGTCAAAAAACCCGGTGAATGGAACCGCATGACCATTCACGCCATGGGGCAGAAGCTGACGGTGGTCCTCAATGGTGAGACAGTCACCCGCATGGACATGGCGCTGTGGACGGACGGCAAGAAAAACCCGGACGGCAGCGCGATTCCGGCGTGGATGCCCCGCCCGTTTGCCACCCTCGCCACCAAGGGCCGGATCGGCCTGCAGGGGAAACACGCCGGGGCCCCGATCTTTTTCCGCAACGTGCGTATCCACGCCGGCAAGAAGTGAACGCCCGGTGCCTTCTGCGCCCGCCGCCGGCCGCGGTGGCCGGGGGGCGCGGCGACCCGGAAATCTGATGTCATGAGCTGGATGTATGTCACAACAACCGGCGAGCCGCAGCCGGCGGAGGAATCCGAACTGCCGGGGCTCGCCCGCCACGGGCTGCTCCGGCCGTCGACCCTCGTCTGGCATCCGGGGCGCGCCGACTGGGCGCCGGTCGGCGAGCTGAAACCCGAGATTTTCGGGGCGTCGGCGTCGGCGGCGGCCGGCCTGAACCTCGGACGGACCGTGCTCGAGCCGCTCTGGCAGGAACGCGGCTGGCTGACGGTTCTGGCTGTCGCTCTGCTCGCCGCCGGTCTGCTGCGGTCGGTTCTCAGGGTGATGGAGGCCTGGCCGGATCCGGGGCGGCTGGTTCTGGCGGTGGCGCCGATGGCGGTGCTTCTGGTGGTGGCGTGGGCGCTTGTTGTCTGGTGGCGGGCGCTCGGGCGGGCGGCGACGTCCCTCGGCCTGCAGGAGGCGCGGGAGGCGGCCCGGAAAGGCGGACGGGTGCTGGTGGTCGGCGGTTTGGTCGGCCTGCTGCTGCTGCTTTCGGCGGCTTATGATGTGATCGCTCTGGTGACCCGCGCCTTCCTCAAAGGGTAGCGATCAGGAAACGGACGCGGCGTGGCGGGCGCACTCCGGACAGATGCCGAAGAATCCAAGCTCGTGGTAAACGTGCGTGTACCCGCTGCGCGCCATCACCTCGCGCTCCAGCGGTTCCACCGGACAGGAAAGTTCGATGTCCTCAATGCGGCCGCAGACGGTGCAAACAAGATAATCGTGGTGGTGGCCGGGCACGACGAGCTGGAAATAGGTGGCCCGGTCGTGCAGGCCGCGGCGGCGCACCAGTCCGGCCGACTCCAGTTTCATGACCAGGCGGTAAATCGTCGCCTGGTCGAGTCCGGCCAGGCTGTCGACCCGGGCAAGGTCGGCAAGAGTGGCCGGGTGGTGATGGGCGGCCATGTGCTGGAGCAGGGCGTCAAGCCCCCGGCTGCGGCGCAGTCCGCGGGCGCGCAGCTGGTCGATGCAGGTTTCGACGAGCGAGGCGACCTCGCGCGGCGACTGGGCATGGTGGCAATGGGGCTCGGACATGCGTGAGCGGAAGGACGGCAACGCTGATGCAGCCCCGGTGGTTCGGCCACAAAAAATCCGCTCGCGCTCGCGCCGGGGCGGGGTACGTCGAATCGGGCGCATTATCACGCGGCCTGACCCGATTGCTGCATGGACACCCTGTCATCCGACTCCCCCGACTCCGCCGACGCGACCGCACCCGGCGATTCCGAATTGCTGGCGCTCCGGCGCGCCAAGCTCGACCTGATCCGCGCCCGCGGGGTGGATCCGTTCGGAGGGCGTTTTGACGTCACGCACCGCCCCGGCGAGCTGCGCGACGCCTTTGCCGAGGGCCTGAGCGTGCGCGTGCTCGGCCGCATCACGTCGTGGCGCGACATGGGCAAGACCCAGTTCTTTGATGTGTCCGATCTCGGGGGCCGCATCCAGGCCTTCCTCAATGCGAAGAATGTCCCCGAGGCCGAGTGGACGCTTTTCAAGGAGGGGCTGGATATCGGCGACTGGGTCGGGGTCGCGGGCGAAACATTTGTCACCCGGACCGGCGAGCCGTCGATCAAGGTGACCGCGCTGTCGGTGCTGGGAAAGAGCCTGCGGCCGCTGCCGGACAAGTGGCACGGGGTGACCGATGCGGAGAAGAAGTCGCGGCAGCGGTATCTCGACCTGATCGCCAACGAGCGGAGCCGCGACACGTTTCTCAAGCGCAGCCTGATGGTGGCGGAAATGCGCCGGTATCTGCAGGACCGCGGGTTCCTGGAGGTGGAAACGCCGATGTTGCAGGCGGTTCCGGGCGGGGCGGCGGCGCGGCCGTTTGTCACGCACCACAATGCGCTCGACATGGAATTCTACCTGCGCATCGCACCGGAGCTTTACCTCAAACGGCTGCTGGTCGGCGGCTACCCGATGGTTTTCGAACTCAACCGCAATTTCCGCAACGAGGGCGTCTCACGGCGTCACAATCCGGAATTCACCATGCTCGAGGCTTACTGGGCATACGCGGACTTCGAAATGATGGCGCAACTGGTCGAAGATCTCGTCTGCCGCGTGGCCGAGCGGGTTTGCGGCGGGTTGAAGATCGAGCACAAGGATGCGGACGGTAACGTCACGCGGGTGA
>JALRGF010000363.1 GCA_023253495.1 Verrucomicrobiales bacterium | reverse complement strand
TCACCGGACGTGGCGGGGCACACGGACCCGCGTCGTGGAAACTCACGGCTGCGCGTGATGCCGGCCCGGGCGGCACCGGCGTCATCAACGGTGCCGAGGGGGAGCCGGGCTCAGCCAAGGACATGGCGCTGTTGCAGACGCGCCCGCACCCACCCGCGCGCCGGCGCCCGCCACCCGAAAACCGTGCCCGGTCCGAACGGCCCCACCACTTCATTGTTTCCCGCATAGACCAGCCAGCCAGCCGCCGGCACCGCCGCCACATCCCCGGCAATCAGCCGCAGCGCGTGCGAATTGATCGCCGTCATCGCCGTATTCACCACCTCGACTTTCTCGCCCGCATACCGCCGCTCCAACAACGCCTGCAGCATCCGCGGAAACCCGAACGCCGGCTCCGGATCCCCCAACGCCGCCGACTCGCCCAACACCACATACCGACGCACCGGCACCGCCGCGCCACCCGCCACTCCCCGATCAGACGCACCGTCATCCGATCGGTCCGCCGGAACGTCCACCAGCCGGATCGGCTGCGGACTGCGCGCCATCGACCTCGGGAAAAACAACCACGCAAAGCGATAGTTGTCACACCACACCCCGTCGCGACGCACCAGAAACCCAGGGTCATGACCGACACCCGACACCCGCAGCCCGGCCTCCAGCAGCCCGAGGAGCGCGGCCACGGGACAGGTGAGCAATAAAAACCGGTAAAACCATAGTTTCCATGGTTTACGGGATTCATTTACCGGGGGTGTTCTCATGGCTTGGGCCGGTGCGGAGTCAGGAGACCGCTGCCTTCCAGCTGAAAAAATAAACAAAAATGCCTTTTTTTTGAACGTTTTGGCAACTCCGAGTTGACGCGGGGGACGTTTTTAGGTGCGTTGGGTGGTGGGAGGGGCTTCTTCGCGCCCAACCCGCATCACATCCCAACTGCTGGCAGGATGCGTGTCGTGCGACGACCGCTCCCCGCCGTCAGGAAAACCCGCAACAAAATAAACCCTTATATGAAAAACCACCGAATTCGAGGCGCGCTTGGCGCGGCCCTGACGGCAGTCGGCCTGTGGGCCGGACCGGTTGTGGCCGGCACGGCCACATTCGACTTCAACACGGACCCTGCCGGCATTCTGAACTTCGTGGGTTCCGCGCAATGGCGTCCGACCGGCGGGGTTGACGGGACTGGATATCTCTCGATCACCGATGCGGTCAATTCGCAGGGGGGGACGATCCTCTTTGACGACTTTGACAGTGGCGCGGTGGTCAATTCCTTTGAGTTCACAGCCTTTCTGCGGACCGGGGGCGGCACAGACAGTCCGGCGGACGGTTACAGCGTGTCTTTCGCGCGTCCCGATGACCCGATTGTGGTCGGAGAAGGCACCGGTGATTTTGCCGGCTGGGGAGGTGAAGCGAGCCTGCCCGAGGAAGGCACCCGCACCGGGGTGTCGATCGGCCTCGACGAATGGGACAGTGGCGGCGGCGACGTCGTCGGGATCTCGGTCCGCGTCGACAACGTGCTGATCAACCAGACGGCGCTGCCCACGCGCAACGGATCGGTCACCGACACCACCTCGCTGCAGACCGGCCCGGCGAACCGTCCGTTGGACGAAAATTTCAGCGTGCCCGACCACCAGTTTGCCGAGCTGAAGATCAAAATGGATTCCGATGCCACGCTGGATGTCATCTTCAAGGGCCGGAAGATTCTGGACAATTTCCAGACGACCTGGTTTCCGAGCCCCGGGCGGATTGTATTTGCCGGGCGGACCGGCGGGTCGAATGCCCACCACCATGTGGACAACATCACTGTGGTGACGACGGCGGCCACGCTGCCGACGCTGACCGCAGCGAGCCTCACGCCGCTCAGTTTTTCGGCCACCATCACCGATTCACCGGCCAGCGTGGTGGATCCGGCGCGCCCGCTGACCGTGACCATCGATGGCGTCGCCACCGCGGTGACCCGCAGCAAGACGGGTGCGGAAACCTCCCTGTCGTTCACCTCGACTCCGCCGAATTTTTACACTCCCGGAAACCACGTCGTGGTGATCAACGCCCGGGACACCAACAACAATCCGATCGTGCTCGAGCGCACGGTGATCACGTCGCCATACGCGCTCCTGAGCGAAGCGTGGAAAGCCGCTCCCGGCCAGGTGACCACGACCACACCGAGCTTCCTCGCGAAGATCCATCAGATCGGTTTTGCCCGCTTCCCCGGGGACAGCAACCTGCTGCCGCTGCCGGAACGCCAGATGGCCGACGGTTTCTTTGATGGCGCGGCGGGCGCGATCGCGGCGAACATCTCGATTCCCGGAGAGCAGTCTGACGGTTCATACCTGATCGACGATGTCATCAACTGGGACCAGGACAGTGCGCAGCAGGGGAATTTCGGTGGCGAGTCGCCGATTCCCGGCATCCCGGGAACCACCGGTTCCACCGACAACATCACCGGTGAGGTATTTGCGTGGCTGGACCTGCCGGCCGGTGTGACCAAACTCGGCGTCAACAGCGATGACGGTTTCACGGTGTCGTTCGGGGCCAATGCCTTCGACTATTTCACCCGCGTCAAAGCCGGTGAATTCAATGGTGGTCGCGGCGCGTCCGACACCACGTTTGATGTGGCAGCACCGGTGGCCGGCCTGTACCCGGTCCGCCTCCTCTGGTGGGAAGGCGGCGGTGGCGCCAACCTCGAGTTTTTCTCGGTCCGCGCTTCGGACGGCGTCAAAATCCTGATCAATGACCCGGCTGAGCCGGATGCCATCAAGGCGTATGCCGGCGGCCTGCCGACGCTGCCCGCCCTGCACAACATTTCCCCGTTCCCCGGCATCACCGACAACGACCCGCGCCACCCGATCCGTATTGAATTGAAGGACGGTGTCACCACGGTCAATGACGCGACCATTGTCCTCACGGTTGACGGCACCGCCGTGACCCCGCAGATCAGCAACCTCGGCATCAACACCGTGGTCAGCTACGCCCCGGCGGGCATCTGGGCTCCGGGCAACCACTCGGTGACGCTCGCCTACGCCTTCCTCGGCGCACTCGTCGGCTCTGTCGTTCGCGTGATCACCGGACCCTTCGCCGACCGCTTTGGTGGGGCACCACTCACGCTCCTCTCCACCCTGGGCATCGCCGGCGCGGCGCTCTTCTCC
>JALRGF010000165.1 GCA_023253495.1 Verrucomicrobiales bacterium | reverse complement strand
TGTCCATCTCTTACCGCATGCCATTGCGCCCGCTTGACACCACCTGGCGGTTGCAAGCGCCGGGCGTGGACGACGACACGCGCAGCCGCTTCATCATCGCCACCTCGCCGTTTCTCGACTACAAGGCGGATGGATTGAGCGGACCGCTGACGCCCAAGGGCCTGCCCGCGCGGTTCGCGGAAATCCTCGCGGGCGCGACCTGCCGGCAGCTCGAGGCCGCGGCGGCTGTCGATCTAACAGCCACTCCGGTGCCTGTGGCCGCCACCGACGAAGGGGTGGTGAAACTGGCCGATTGGTTGATCAAGATCGAGCCCGATGGCGCGATGCTCGCCACCGGCGCGCTCGTCATCGAACACAAGGGACCGCTCGGGGTGGTGCTCGATGTGCCGGACGGCATGAAACTGCTAACCAGCGAACTGGAAGGCAAACCGGTCGCCCCCGTCGATCTCGGCGAGGGTCGTCTCAAAGTGACCTTGCCGGCGCGCGATGGCGCCTCGCGGCTCACCTGCGCCTTCACGCGCGCCGGCGATCCGCTTGATCCGGTAGAGGGCACACTGGCGCTGGAACTGCCGCGCACGCCGCTCTTCATCCACGCGCTCGAGTGGAAAATCGAACTGCCCGCCATCTACCAGGCGGAGACCCACGGCAACCTGAAACGCGTGCCTTCGCCCGGCGGGAATCCCTCGCTCATCGCGCTCCGCAAGAATCTCTGCCGCGACGAGCGCCCGGAAACCCGGCTGTTCTATCAACGCACCGACCTCAACCGATAAGCAAAAAACCGACGGTCACAGACCGCCGCTACAAACACACCCTCAACACTTCATTCACACCGACGGTCACAGACCGCCGCTACAGATCCGACGGTCACAGACCGCCGCCTCAACATCCACCATCATGAAACTCATCCATCTTCTCGCCTCACTGGCCATCGTCGGCTGCACCGCAGTCGGCTGGTTCATCCTTGGCACGGCGCTCACCGTGCGCACGCAGCAATCCGGCCACGCCATGCGCGGCGAAGTGTCCGACGTCTGGGGCCCAGTGATCACCCAGCAACATCCGCAGGCGTGGTTCGACACGCCCAATGCCCCCGGCGGTCGAGCGATGGTGCTGCCATCCTCGTCGGATATCCGGGTGAAACTCGCATCCGATCCAAAGCAACGCGGCCTGGTCTGGCACCGGACCTATGATGTCGCATTCGAAGGGAGTTATGTCTTCACCAATCCCACCAAGATCCCGCAAACGTTCTATCTATCGTTTCCGTTGCCCGGGGACACCTCGGGGCTGCGCGGATTCGAGTTCCGGATCGGAGGGGACGACTCGTCGCGCGCCGTTCCCGCGGCTTCCGGCGTGGTCACCCGCGCGGTGCAGCTTCCCGCCTCCGGCAGCATCACGCTGCACACCGCCTACGGCACCCGCGGCACGGACACATGGCGCTACGATTTCCCCGACAAGCGCCGCATCTCCGATTTCCAACTCGCCATGGAAACCAATTTCCACGAAATCAACTTCCCGGTCGGCACCGGTTCCGCCAGCCGCCGTGACGCGGGCGAAACCGGCTGGCAGCTCGTCTGGGATTACCCGGACGTGCTTGCCGCCCAGGCGATCGGCATGGACATGCCAAAATTGCTCAACGCCGGCCCGGTGGCCGCGCGCATCGCGTTCTTCGCTCCGGTCTCGCTGTTGTTTTTCGTCACGGTGATGCTGCTGTTGGGCGCCATGAAAGGCATCCCGCTGCATCCGATGCACGTGTTCTTCGTCTCTGCGGGCTTTTTCGCCTTCCACCTGCTCTTCGCCTATCTGGTGGACCTCATGCCACTCGCATTGAGCTTCGCCATCGCCACCGTCACCTCGCTGCTGCTGGTGAGCGGCTATCTGAAAGCGGTCGGCGGCAAAGCGATGTTCGCCATCGCGCTGCCCGCGCAGTCCGCCTATCTCATCGCCTTCAGCGCGTCGTTTTTCATCGATGGGCTCACCGGCATCACGCTCACGGTGCTCTCGGTGGCCACGCTGGCCTTGTTGATGTTCCTCACCGCCCGCACCGACTGGCGCACGTTCTTCGCCCGCCGTCCGCCGCCGCTGCCACAGCCGGCGGTGTGACGCCGCAGTGGAACATGGGGAGCGTGGGCGTCCCGCCCGCATCGGAGTGCCGAACCCATGCGGGCGAGACGCCCGCGCTCCCTTGATTGGCGCTTGCGGGCAGGGTCCCGCTCTTGCAGGTTTCACGGCACCACCGCGCATGACACTCCCCAAGCTGCTGTTGTTCCTTTCGCTCCCGCTTTACGTCCTCGACCAGGTCACGAAGTTCTGGACCATCGCGCGCTTCGACCCGCCATGGCACGCGCCGGGCGATCACATCGCGGTCATCGAGGGCTGGTTTCATTTCGTGCGCGTGCACAACCAGGGCGTGGCCTTCGGTTTCGGCAACGGCACCGCGTGGGCGCCGGTGGTGTTCCTGATCGTGCCGCTGGTGGCGCTGGTGCTGATCCGGGTCTTCTGGGTCAAGGGGGTGTTCAACCACCCGCTGTCGATGCTCGCGGTGGCGCTGCTGCTGTGCGGGATTTTCGGCAACCTCACCGACCGCCTGGTGCAGGGATTCCTGTTGGAGGATTTCAAGGGCGCATCCTTCTGGGCACGCCTGTCCGAGGGCTACGTGGTGGATTTCGTTTTGGTAAAACTGCCGCTCTACGACAAAATCGTGCCATCCAGCCACGGTTGGTGGCCCGCGTTCAACGTGGCGGATTCCTGCATCTGCATCGCCGCCGTGATGCTGTTCATCGGCGGCCTGTACGAGGAGGCAGCCAAGGGCAAGACGCAGCAGTAGCCAGCGCCGCAATCATGGCTGCAACGGGTTGTCACGGGTTGACTTGCATGCAGCCTGCGGGTTGACTCGGACCTTGCCTCATGCGTGTCCTCCCGAAGCCCCTCATTGCCATTGTTGTTTTTGTTTTGTTGGCGGCAGCCTTGGTTTTCATGACGCGCCGCGGGCCTGGAATAACGGCCGTCAAGGAAACCACCGCCCCGGAAGCGGTCGGGCCGGTGATTCCCCCGGAGGATGAAATCCACGCGCAATACGCCGGTTCCACCTCGTGCAAGGAATGCCACGAGACCGCATATCAAGGCTGGAAGGACTCCAACCACGGCCTCGCCGAGCGCGAACTGCGCATGGATCTGGACGAGGAGGCCTTTTCGCCGCAACAAACACTCGATCACGCCGGGCAGACTTCGGAGATGTTTCTCGATGCCGATGGCGTGGCACAGATCGTCACCCGCGGATTCAAGGGCGAGCGCAAGGCATACCGGGTCGAGCGCGTGATCGGCCACGACCCGCTGCGCCAATTCCTCATTCCCGCGCCCGGCGGCAAGCTGCAAACCTGCGATGTCACCTATGATCCCCATAACAAGGAATGGTTTGATGTCTTCGGCGACGACTCGCGCCAACCCGGCGATTGGGGCCACTGGACCGGCCAGGGCATGAACTGGAACGCCATGTGCGCCGCCTGCCACAACACCCGCCTGCGCAAGAACTACGAGCCGCAGACCAACAGCTACCGCACCACAATGGCCGAGATGACCGTCGGCTGCGAAGCCTGCCACGGGCCGATGAAGGACCATGTCGAGTGGCAGAAAAACCCGCCGCCGGGATATTCCAAGGACGACTTGGAGAACAACAAGAAGCTCGGCTTGAGCGATCCCACGGCGCGCCGCTTCACCAAACCGCAGATGATGGAAACCTGCGCACAGTGCCACTCGCGGCGCACCGAGGTCACCGGCGACATGGTGCCCGGCGAACCGTATTTCGACCACTTCGCCCTCTCGCTCACCGACGGCAGCGACCTCTGGTATCCCGACGGCCAGGTGCGCGACGAGAACTATGTCTATTCCTCGTTCCTCTCCAGCAAGATGCACCACGCGGGCGTGACCTGCGGCGATTGCCACGAGCCGCATTCCAACAAGCGCCTGATCCCCGGCAACCTGCTGTGCATGCGCTGCCATGCCGGAGGCACCGATCCGCGCGCGCCGGTGATCGTGCCGGAAACCCACAGCCCGTGCACGCCGGGCACGGCCGGGCACGATTGCACCTCGTGCCACATGCCGCAGACCACCTACATGCAGCGCCATCCGCGGCGCGACCACGGGTTCACCATTCCCGACCCGCTGCTCACCCGCGAATACGGCATCCCCAACGCCTGCAGCCGCTGCCATACCGACAAGTCCACCGACTGGGCCGTCGAGCAGGCGGAAAAATTCTACGGCGAAAAACTCGACCGCCCCACGCGTCACCGCGCCATCCTCGTCGCCCGTGCGCGCCGCGGCGAGCCGGATGCGCGCGACGGTCTGCTCCGCATGCTCGCCAACGAGGAAATCGCCGCCTGGCGCGCCACCGCCTGCCATTTGATGATGCGCTGGGTGATGGACCCCGCCGTCACCCAGGCGCTGATCGCACGCCTGGAGGATTCCAGTCCGCTCGTCCGCGAGGCCGCCGCCCGCACGCTGGTGCACCCGGCCCGCAACCATCATGGCGAGGTGCGCGCCGCATTGGGAAAACTCCTCGATGATGAAAGCCGCTCGGTCCGCGTCGCCGCCGCGTGGGCGCTGGTCGATACGCTCGATCTGAACAGCAAGGCCGGCCGCGAGCTGAGCCACATGCTCGATATCAATTCCGACCAACCCACCGGCCGGATGCAGCTCAGCCAGTTCGCCTACCTGCGCGGCGACAGCACCGCCGCCATCCGCCAGATCCGCAAGGCGATCGAGTGGGATCCGAACTCACCCCCCTTCCATCACGACCTCGCCATCCTGCTCAGCGCCACCGGCGACAATGCCGGCGCGATCCAGGCGCTGCGCGCTGCCATCAAACTCGATCCCGACGAAGGCGAGTATCACTACAAACTCGCGCTCGCGCTCGCCGAAACCGGCAACGTCGCCGCATCCGCCGCCGCGTTGGAAAAAGCCGTCGCGCTCGATGCCTCGAACGCCCGCGCCTGGTACAATCTGGGCTTGGTTTACAACTCGATGAACCGGCCGCAGCAAGCCATCGACACGCTCCGCCAAGGCGAGGCCGCCGATCCATCGGACGCCGCACTCCCTTACGCCCGAGCCACCATCCACGCCCGTCTCGGACAGCGCGACGCGGCGATCGAGGCCGCCACCCGCGCCCTGCAGGCACGCCCGGATTTCCCCGAGGCCATCCAACTCATCCGCAGCCTCACACAGTGAGAACACATATGTCCGATCCGGATCTTTTCTCATTCGCCGATTCCAAGTCACCGGAAAAGCGCATCCTCGAGCTGCGCCGGAGCATCCGTCATCACGACGAACTCTATTACAACCAGGCCGCGCCTGAGATCTCCGATGCGGAATACGACAAACTCTACCGCGAGCTGGAGGACTTGGAGAAAAAGCACCCCGGGTTCCACGACCCCGACTCGCCGACCCAGCGCGTGGGCGGCACCCCGCTCAAGGAGTTCAGGCAAGTCCGGCACGAGATGCCGATGCTTTCCATCGACGACGTCTTCGAATTGAAAGACGCGCCCGAACCCGCCGCCGAACTGATCGCTTTCTATCAGAGACTCCGGAAAAACCTCGGCCGCGAAGACATCGCCGTCACCGTCGAGCCCAAGATCGACGGCGTGGCCGTCTCGCTGCTCTACCGCGACGGCAAGCTCGTCCGCGCCGCCACCCGCGGCGACGGCACCACCGGCGACGACATCACGCAGAACATCCGCACCATCCGCAGCGTGCCGCTCGACCTGAAAGTGGCTGGAGCCTCCGGCTCCAGTTTTCCCCAGGCCGTTGACCTGGACAAGATCCTCCCCTATTTTGACACCGATGAACGGACGCAAACAAGCACAGGAACTGGCCGACAGACTCCGCAGGGCGCGGCAGGAAGCCTGGCTCAGCGGCTTCTCCATGACCTCGAAACAGGCGATGCAGCAGATGTTTCGCAACGGCTCCGACAGGAAGCCGAATCCGTGGTATCATGGGCCCGGGAAAACGGACGACTCATCGACCCTTCGCGATTCGGTGAAATCGCCGCTGGTTTCGCTGAGCTAGGCGGCCAATCCGAGCATGTGGTCTTCCACATGGAGAATGCCAGGCGCGTTCTCAAAATCACCATTGCCCCCGCCTTCGGGGCCCAATCGGGAGCGCTGGCATATCTTGCCAACCTTGATGCCGCGAACCGCTTGTTCGGCGATGACATTCGTTTCCATGGCGTCTTGGAGACGATCAAAGGCCCCTCTCTTGTGACAAGCCAACCATTTGTGGACGGCTTACAACCCACCGGGGGAGATGTCATCTCATGGTTCGAGACGAACGGCTATCAATCCATCGGCCACAACCACTGGAAGCATCCCGAGGCCGGCATTGAAATCGCCGACGCCCACACCGGCAATCTGATGAAAGCCAAGAACGGCGAACTCATCCCCATCGACCTCCAAATTCTCGACGCGGGCGATCTGAAAGTGGCTGCAGCCTCCGGCTCCAGCCCATCCCTCCTCGAAATCCGCGGCGAGGTATTCATGCCGAACGCCGCGTTCGCCGAGATGAATGCCGAGCGCGACGAGGAAGGACTGCCCACTTTCGCCAACCCGCGCAACGCCACCGCCGGCACACTCAAGCAGCTCGATCCAAAAATCGCCGCCAAGCGTCCGCTCGCCTTCCTCGCCCACGGGCTCGGGGCCTATGACGGCCCGCCGCTGGAGACCGAGCGCGATTTCCATGTGATGCTTGATTCACTCGGCGTGCCGCGCAACCAGCCGGTGATCGACGCGGCCGATCTCGACGAGCTGCTCAAGGCGGTGACCTATCTCAATTCCCACCGCCATTCCCTCGACTACGGCACCGACGGCGCGGTGATCAAGGTGCTCGACCGCGCCGAGCGCGAGAAACTCGGCTTCACCTCGCGCGCCCCGCGCTGGGCCGCGGCCTACAAGTTCCTGCCCGAGCAAAAGGAAACCCTGCTCAAGGACATCACCATCCAGGTCGGCCGCACCGGCGTGCTCACGCCGGTGGCGAACCTCGCTCCGGTCCAGCTGAGCGGCACCACGGTGAGCCGGGCCACGCTGCACAACGAGGAGGAAATCCGGCGCAAAGACGTGCGAGTCGGAGACCTCGTGGTGGTGGAAAAGGCCGGGGAAATCATCCCGGCGGTGGTTGAGGTGCGGACGCAGGCGCGCACCGGTGCGGAATCCCCCTTCCCCTTTCCCGCCGCCTGTCCGGCTTGCGGCACCCCGGTGGTGCGGGACGCCGAGCAGGTGGCCGTGCGCTGCCCGAACATCGAATGCCCGGAACAAATCAAACGGCGGATCCAGCATTTCGCCTCGCGCGGCGCCATGGACATCGCCGGCCTCGGCGAAGCCATGGTCACGCAGATTGTCGATGCCGGTCTGGCCCGCGACGTGGCCGACGTGTATGCGCTCACCCCCGGCCCCTTGCTGGCGCTCGAGCGCAGCGGCAAAAAAAGCGTGGAAAACCTGCTGGGTGCCATTGAAGCGAGCAAGCAGCAGCCGCTCTGGCGCCTGCTCTTCGGCCTCGGCATCCTGCATGTCGGCAGCAGCGCGGCCCGTGCCCTTGCTGACCACTTCGGCACGCTGGAGGCGCTGGCGGCGGCGGAGGTCGACGAGTTGATGCGCGTCGAAGACGTCGGGGAAGTGGTCGCCCGCAGCGTGTCCGTTTATTTCCGCGACCCTCGCACCATCGGTCTGATCGACCGCCTGCGGGCCGCCGGCGTGAACTTCAACGCCGGCACGGCGGCGGTCACCGCAGTCTCCGACGTCCTCGCCGGCCGGACGTTTGTGATCACCGGCACCCTGAGCCGGCCGCGCGAGTACTTTGAAGAACTCATCCGCGCTCACGGCGGCAAGATCAGCAGCTCGGTCAGCAAAAAAACCGGCTCCCTGCTCTGCGGCGAAGACGCTGGCAGCAAGCTCGACAAGGCGCGCTCCCTCGGCGTGCCTGTGCTCAGCGAAGAGCAGTTCCTCGCCCTGCTGCCGGCGGACGCGTGAAAGGCCGCCGGTGCCAGCGGCGTACCGCCGTCCCCTGCGCGCCTCCCCTTCCCGTCCATCCCGCCCGCGGCGTCAGGCGCCGACCGCGGCCCGCGCCTCATCGGCCAGGGCGGTCGAAAGATAGCGTTCACCGGTCGAACAGGCCACGGTGACGATCAATTTGCCTTTGTTTTCCGGGCGGGCGGCGACGCGCAGGGCGGCGACCACGTTGGCTCCGGAGCTGATGCCGGCGAGGATGCCTTCTTCCTTGGCCAGGCGTCGGGCCATGGCGAAGGCGTCGTCGTTGCTGACCTTGATGACTTCGTTGACCTGGTCGAGGTGCAGGTTTTTGGGCACGAATCCCGCACCGGTTCCCTGGATTTTGTGCGGGGCCGGTTGGACCGTTTCGCCGGCCAGCGTCTGGGAGATGACCGGGCTGGCTTCCGGTTCGACGGCGACGGTGGTGAACCCGGGCCGGCGCGGTTTGAGGACCTCACTGACGCCGGTCAGCGTGCCGCCGGTGCCTACGGCGGAAACAAAGATGTCGATTTTTCCGTCGGTGTCTGTCCAGAGCTCCTCGGCGGTGGTTTTCTGGTGGACGGCCGGGTTGGCCGGGTTTTCGAACTGCTGCGGGGTCCAGGAATGCGGGGCGTGCTGCTGGCGCAGTTCCTCGGCCTTGGCGATGGCTCCCTTCATGCCCTTGGGGCCTTCGGTGAGCACCAGTTCGGCTCCGAGCAGGGCCAGCAGAGTGCGGCGCTCGACCGACATGGTTTCCGGCATCGTCAGGATGAGGCGATAGCCTTTGGCGGCGCAGACGAAAGCGAGGGCGATGCCGGTATTGCCCGAGGTCGGCTCGATGATGACCGTGTCTTTGGTAATCAGACCGAGTTGCTCCGCGTCCTCAATCATGGCCATGCCGATCCGGTCCTTCACGCTGCCGAGCGGATTGAAGAACTCGCATTTCAGGGCCACGGTCGTTGACGGGTCGATACCCGCGCTGGCCGGGATGCGGTTCAGTTTGACCAGCGGTGTGCGTCCGACGGTTTCAATGATGTTCTGGTACAGTGGCATGGAATCGAGGAGTGGAAAAAAGGATGATAGTGGAAACGCGCAGGCACCCGGACCGGCCGACGGCAACCACCCGGTCCCGTTGCCATCAGGGATTCTTGGTGGTTCAGGGGCTTTGCGCAAGCATTGCCTTGTGCGCGGCGAGGTCCCATTTCAAGCACGTCGGGCCGCCTCCCAAGGGCGTCCGCCCACCCGCGCGCGCCTCAGGGACGCGTCAGCCGCACCTCCCAGTCCGACACCGTGCCGCGGCGGAAATCAACCCGGCTGACCGGATACGGAACCCATTCGACGGCCGGGCCACCGAAAAAATAAGGATCGTAATACGGATCCCAGCCGCCCCAGCCGGGGCCGATGCCCCAGCCGAGTGAATACGTGTGGACCGGCCGGAGGCCGAGATACGTCCAGCGCTCGAGGCGGCTCCCGCTGCGGTCCCACTCGACCACCCGGTCCGGTTTCCCCCACGCCAGAAACACGCCGTCCATGGGCAGACCGCGCTCGATGCGCCCGCGGCTGACCAGTTCCTGTTGCGCCGGCGTCAGCGCTTCGAACATGGCCGGATTGCGGGCGATCCGCGTCTGCGGGGTGCTCGCCGTGCAGCTGATCATCAGGCCGGTGGCGGCCGCCAGCAGCCATCGGGAAACGGAGGAGAAACGCGTCATGCAGGGAAATTTTCCACGGCCCGCCTCCCCTGCCAAGAGCAATCCGTGCCCGTGCGCTTTCCCTTGCCACCACGGCGGACCGGATAGCGTGGCCGCGTGGAAGACCGTCATGGCCATCGCATCAGCTACCTGCGCCTGTCGATCACCGACCGGTGCAACGAGCGCTGCCGGTACTGCCTGCCGGAACAGAAACAGGAATGGCTGCCGCGCGAAGGCGTCATGACGTTCGAGGAAATCGTCCGCGTGGTGCGCGTCGGCGCCTCGCTCGGCGTGCGCAAACTCCGCGTCACCGGCGGCGAACCGCTCGTCCGCCGCGGCGTCATCGGCCTGATCCGGTCGCTCCACGCGATCCCGGGCATCGACGACATCGGACTCTCGACCAACGGCACTCTGCTCGCCGAGCCCGATCCGGAAGACGGCACCGGTGACACCACCGCCCGCCGGCTGGCCGCCGCCGGCGTGCGCACCGTCAACGTCTCACTCGACACCCTGGATCCGGCCGGCTACGCACTCGCCACCGGACGCGACTACCTCGCCCGCGTGCTCGCCGGCCTGGAGGCCGCCCGCGCCGCCGGCTTCGCCCGCATCAAGCTCAACTGCGTGCTCATGCGCGGCACCAACGACTGCGCGCTCGCCGAACTGGTCGATTTCGCCCACACCCACGGCCACCTCCTCCGGTTCATCGAACTGATGCCGGTCAGCCGCACCGATGTGCTTCATGAGCAGTCGTTCCTCAGCACCCTGGAAGCCCGGAGCCGGCTCGAAGACCGATTCGGCCCACTGGTCCCCCGCCCCGACTTTCGCACCAACGGACCCGCCACCTATTTCGAAATCCCCGGGCGACAGCAGCTCATCGGGCTCATCGGCGCCATGACCAACCTCCACTTCTGCGAAAGCTGCAACAAGCTCCGGCTCACCTGCGACGGCAAACTGCGCCCGTGCCTCGGCAGCCATCTCGAGTTTGACCTGCTCGGCGTGCTCCGCGCCGGTGCCACCGACGCGCAGCTCGCCGATTTCTTCCGCGACGTCGTCGACCGCAAACCGAAGGAACACGATTTCCGTGACGGCTATCAGCCGCAGCGCCACATGACCGCCATCGGCGGATGATCTGCGGAGACGGAGCCGGCGGAACGCGAGCGAACAAAGACCGGACAGGCCGGCAGGCGGGCCGTTCCGGCGACGATTCCGGTTGCGCCCCCGGGCTCCTCCCCGCACGTTCCCGTTCATGAATTCCGAGATCGAGTTGAAGCGGCAGGTCGAGGCCATCCAGATCCCGAGCGGCGACACCATCGTCCTGCCGCCGGGCCTCAAGGTCATCATCACCCAGTCGCTCGGCGGCACCTACACCGTGGTCACCAGCCAGGGGCTCGCCCGCATTTCGTCCAGGGATGCCGATGCCCTCGGGCTTGACCAGCCGGTTGCGGCCACGCGGAAATCGGAAGCTTACGGAGACGACCCGCTCACTGGCACCGCCCTCGAAAGCGCCGTCTGGGAGCAGCTCAAAAACGTCTATGACCCGGAAATCCCGGTCAACATCGTCGACCTCGGCCTGGTCTATGACATGGCCGCCGAAACCAAGCCGGAAGGTGGTACCACGGTCACCGTCAAGATGACACTGACCGCTCCCGGATGCGGCATGGGGCCGACCATCGCCGCCGACGCCCAGAGCCGGCTCATGACCATCCCGGGGGTCGAGGATGCGCGGGTCGACCTCGTCTGGGATCCGCCGTGGAACCAGGATATGATCAGCCTCGAGGGGAAAATGAAACTCGGCATGGTCTGAGGACGCCGCCACGCGCGCCCCATGACCGAGGCTCCCGCCATCGACGCCGCCGACGTCGCCCGCCGGGCGAAATCCAATCTCGCCATCGCGCTGTCGTGCCTGCCGCGCGACCGGCGGTGCGACATGACGACATTTTACGCCTTCTGCCGGCTGGTCGACGACATCGCCGATGAAGGCACTCTGTCGGTCCGCGACCGGCGCATCCAGCTCGGGGCGTGGCGGCGCATTGTGACCGGCGGGCAGGAACCGGCCGATGGATTCGCCCGCGACGTGGCGGCGCTGCCGGTGCGCCACGGGTTTTCCCCCGCCCTGCTCGAAGAAATCATCGACGGCTGTGCCATGGATCTGGAGGTCCGGAGGTTCGCCACCTTTGCGGAACTGCGCGAGTACTGTCACAAAGTGGCCGGGGTGGTCGGCCTGGTCAGCCTGCGCCTTTTCGGCCTGCCCGCCGGCGTGGGCGAGGCGTACGCTGAAAACCTCGGACTCGCGCTGCAGCTGACCAACATCCTGCGTGACGTGCGCACCGACTGGGAGAACGGCCAGCGCCTTTACCTGCCGCTCGAAGACCTGGCCGCGCACGGGGTCGGAGAGTCGGAAATCGCGGCGCGGCAGCCGGGGCCCGGGTTTCCGCGGCTCATGCAGTTTGAAAGCGACCGCGCGCTGACGTACTTCGATGCGGCCGTGGCGGCGCGGCCGGACCAGTGGCTTTCCCGGCTGCAGGCGTCGGAAGCCATGCGGCACATTTACCACGGGATCCTCATGCGCATGAGGGCTGACGGCCATCGCGTGCTGGAGCGCCGCTACCGGCTCTCCGCCGCGCGCAAACTCGCCATCCTTGCCGGTGCGTGGATCCGCAGCCGCGGGTCGTGACCGGCGCGGCCTGCGAAATCCGCCGCTTTCCCGACGATCGCGCTGGCACCGGTAGCGGAACCGGCTTTGTTCCACGGTTGTTCCGCATTCGCGCATGACCCGTCCGAAGACCATCGCTCTCTACGCCGCCGTCTGGATCTTCCTGATCGCGTTCATGATCTACCCGATCCTGCACGTCCTCAAGGAAGCGTTCTTTTCCGAGCAGCACGGGTTCACCCTGGCCTTTCTCTGGGAGGTCTTTGCCAACCCGATCTATGTCGAGGGACTGCGCAATTCCCTCGTCATGGCCGTCTTCAGCACCCTGCTGGCTTTTCTCATTGCCATGCCGCTGGCCTGGGTTTCCGACCGCTTCAAGTTCCCGGGCAAAACCCTGCTGAGCTCCGCCATTCTCGTGCCGCTCATCCTGCCTCCCTTCGTCGGCGCCATCGGCATCAAACACCTCATCGGGCCCGACGGCGCCCTCAATGCCTATCTCGCCACCTTCGGGATGATCGATCCGGCGCGGCCGATCGACTGGCTCGGCGAGTCGCGCCTGACCGGCGTCGTCCTGCTCAACGCCCTGCACCTGTATCCGATCCTTTTCCTCAACATTTCCGCCGCGCTCGCCAATATTGATCCGGCCATGGAGGAGGCCGCGGCCAACCTCGGCTGCCCGGGATGGAAAAAATTTCTGCGCATCACGTTTCCACTGGCCATGCCCGGCATCTTCGCCGGCGGCACCGTCGTCTTCGTCTGGGCCTTCACCGAACTCGGGGTACCCCTCATCTTCGATTACCCGCGGGTCGTCTCCATGCAGATCTGGGAAGGCCTCAAAGACCTCAGCGGCAACCCGTTTCCTTACGCCCTGGTCGTCGTCGTGCTCGGCTTCAGCTCGCTCATCTTCCTGCTCAGCAAACGGTTTTTCGGGCGCAACGATTTTGCGTCGGCCGGCCGCGCCAGCATGGGCACGAGCGCCCGCATCCCGGACCGCCCGTGGCAGCGCTGGGCCTGCACCGCGCTCTTTGCCGGGGTCACGGCGGTCGCCCTGCTGCCGCACCTCGGCGTGCTCCTCGTCAGCTTCTCGTCCGACTGGTACCGCAGCGTGATCCCGACGTCGTTCACCACCATGAATTATGCCGACGCCCTCGGCGACCCGCGCACCGTCGGCTCGATCGCCAACAGCCTGAAATACGCGTCGCTCTCGACCGTCGTCGACCTCGTGCTCGGCGTCAGCATCGCCTGGCTGGTCTGCCGCAGCACCATGCCGGGGCGGCAGTGGCTCGACTCGCTGGCCATGCTGCCGCTGGCGGTGCCCGGCCTGGTCATGGCTTTCGGGTATCTGGCCATGACCCGCGAGGGGCGGGCGTTCCATTTTCTGATGCCTGATGACAACCCGCTGATCATTCTGGTCATCGCCTACAGCGTGCGCCGCCTGCCGTACATCGTGCGCAGCGCCATCGCCGGATTCCAGCAGACCAGCGTGACGCTGGAGGAGGCCGCCATGAACCTCGGGTGCCCGCCGGCCCGCACGTTCTGGCGTGTCACCGCCCCCCTCATCACCGCCAACCTCGTGGCCGGCGGCCTGCTCGCCTTCGCCTTCGCGATGCTAGAGGTCAGTGACTCGCTCATCCTCGCCCAGAAGCAGGAGCATTTTGCGATTACCACCGCCATTTACGACCTCTTTGGAGCGCTCGGCAGCGGCGAAGGCATGGCTTCGGCCCTCGGGGTGTGGTCCATGGTCTTCCTCGCTCTCACCATCATCGGGGCCAGCGTGGTCCTCGGCAAAAAACTCGGGGCCCTCTTCCGGGTGTGAGCGCCGCTTTCACGGTTCGACCTCGCGGAGGACGACAACAGTATCCGCCGCCTTCGGGCGGTGGGTGGTGCGTTTTCCGGATGGCCAGCGGACCTGCAATTCCCGCAGTGATTCCCCGGGCGCGAGCGTGACCCGCACCGCCGCCGCATTCTGCGAGGCCAGTCCCTCGCCGGCACTGCGCCGGAAGGCTCTTGAACCGGCGGAGGTGACCGCGGTGACGACCGCGCCCACGGCGTCACGCGCGCTGCGGTCGGAAGCGCTGGCCGACCGGTTCCCCCCTTCCAGCCGCAGCGTGAGCACGCGCCCGCCCCGGCCGAGGTCGCCCAGCCGGTTGCGGAAAAGCCGGAAGCGCGGGGCATGGGTGCTCATCAGCGCGATGTCGAGCCAGCCGTCGGCATCGTAGTCGAGCATGGCGAACGAGCGCGCGTCTTCGCGGCCGTCGGCGCCGCTGACCAGCGAGAGGTCGGTGAATCCCTCCGGCCCGCCGAGCAGGAACCGGTTGCGTTCGTGGCCGCTGAACGAATGGCTCCGCCACTTCGGACCGTCCGGAGCGTCGAGGCCCAGCGGCGTGTCCTGCCGCACCCGCAACCGGAAATCAAGCAGCGGCGAGCGCCAGTGGGCCGACTCCCGGAAGGCCGCGGGTTTGGTCGGATCGGAGAGCACGACCGTGCTCCAGAAGCAGCTTCACAAGTCGACCTCGGTGGCCACCTCCCCGGGCGCGGTGTAATACCCGCTGGGGACATAGAGATCGAGGCGCGAGTCGTTGTTGAAGTCGCCGAACTGCCCGCCGAAGGCCCAGCCGACCCGCGCCTCCGGGCTGTCGGCAGCGGCGATCTGGGTGAACCGCCCGCCGTCGTTGCGATAGAGGAAATTGCCGCGGGCCGCCACCTCGATGCGCGGGTCCGCTCCGCCGGCCATCGCGATGATCCGGTTGCCCGCCTTGGAATACATGTTGGAAACAAACAGGTCGAGGTCGCCGTCGTGATCCGGGTCGGCAAACGACGCCCCCATGCCGAAGGCCATGGTGCCGTCGGGGAAAAACGTCTTGAAGGCCTCGGTGAAGACCGGCTCCGGTGCGCCGGCCGGCGTGTCATTCCGCAACAACGAATCCGGCGCAAAATCATTGCAGACGTAGAGGTCGTCGTCGCCGTCACCATCGACGTCCGCCCACGCCGGTTGATAGCTCTTGCGCCAGAGCCGGACCGCCTCGCCGCCGGCACGCTCCAGCCGCCCGCCCCCGCGGTTCACGAGCAGCACGTTGGGCGCCCCGCGGTCGTCAAGGTACGGATGGGCGGATTCCTGCAGTGCGTCGAGAGTGGCCGCCTCCTCCGCTTGCAGATATCGTTGTTTCCAGACCGGGCGGACGTCGGTGCCCGGGCTGTAGGTCGAAAGATAGACATCCAGCAGTCCGTCGCGATTGACATCGGCCACCGCCATGCTCGAGACAAGAAACTGACGCCCGAGGTCGGTCAGCTCCGCGGTGGCGTCGCGGAAGCGCCCGCCGTCATTGACCAGGTAGAGCGTCGGCTCGATCGATCGCCCGAGCAGCCCGTCAGGGTCCCCGTCATTGTCAAAATCGGCGAAGAGCGCGCAATTGATGCCGTGCTCGAAGTCCAGACCGGCGCGGAACGTGGCGTCCTCAAAAGTGCCGTCACCCCGGTTGCGCAACAACTGCCCGCGCCCCCAGCGCGCCGTCAGAAACAAGTCGTCCCGGCCGTCCCCGTCATAGTCAACCACGCTGACTGACGGAAACTGCCACGCGTTTTCCATGTCGGCGACATCGACATACTCCGGCTTCGGCAGCACCAGCCGCTCATCGCGCAGGGCGGCCGCCGTGACCTCTTCCTGGGGCGAGCGGCGCGCCATTTCCCGGGCAAAGGCATCCGGCAGCGCCCGGTCCAGCACCTCCTCGAAAAAGAGATGCCCGGCACGAAGCAGGCGCATCGACTCATGGCGCCACCCGACCAGCGACCACCCGCCATCCTCCCCGCGACGCCACACCAGCGACTGGCCCGCCTTCACTCCGACCGCCGCCCCGTCATCCGCCGTCGCTCCAGCCTCGAATTTCGTCCGCAGTATCAGATCACCGCGGGTCCGCTCCGTGAAATGACCACTGAGAATTCCGAACTTCGGCGCCACCCACTCGCGGAGCGCCGCCCGCACCGACGGCCACGGCGGCACCACCAGCGGTTTGCTTCCGGCTGCCGACACCACCTCGGCCACCGCCACTGAGCCCTGCGCCTTGAAAACCGGCTGTCCCTCGACCGGAGGCTCATCGACCGGCACCGGCTCCCGCAGCCAGCGCGGAGCCGTGTCCTCCGGCGCCTTGGCCAGCGAGCGGGCCACCGCGCCCAGCAGCGGCGTGATTTCCTGGATCGCTTCCTCCACGGCAATGATCGTTTCGGCACGCTGGTCGTCCGTCAGCGTCTCAGCCGACGCCCCTGCCGGGGCGTTGCCCGCCGCCGCCCCCAATGCGACCGTCCCGCCCACCAGCCACCAGGCGGTCGCCATACCGTAAAGAACACAATTCAGGG
Source organism: Verrucomicrobiales bacterium (assembly GCA_023253495.1). Classification (GTDB taxonomy): domain Bacteria; phylum Verrucomicrobiota; class Verrucomicrobiia; order Verrucomicrobiales; family V1-33; genus CAJBME01. The sequence goes on along the minus strand of JALRGF010000165.1, from coordinate 2,936 downwards.
GGTTCATGACCATCAATCGCTCAACCGCGGCATCGGCCATCCCCCCGCCGGAAAAAACGCCGCGACCCCGTCCGCCCACCATCCACCCGGGGTGCCACCGCCTTTCCCGACGGAAGCCATCGCCCCCGCCGTCCTTGCGCTTACATCGAGCGCCTCCCCGCTGTCAATCGTTTCCTCTCCAGCCCGCCAGCCGGCCGCCGGACCGATGGGATAGCTTCACACGATCCAAGGCATCCATCGGAGAGCCGCCCGCTGCCGATGGCGGGATCCTCTCTTTGGCATTGAAGGTTCCGGAAACATCCTTTGATTTGCCAATCCTGATGTCAGCGCCGTCGTCCCGGAACCGGAAATCCCCCATGAAACTCTCTCCGCATTTGTTTTTTCCGGCGTGGCTCGTGATCGGAGGCATTCCGTGCGGCCCTGCGGCCACGCAGGCTTCAGCCGCGGTCATAGCCAATTTTCCCAGCCAGACATCACTCAGCAGTTTTGGAGAGCCCTTCGCCCCGTACAACGTCCAGACGTTCCGCGCATTGGCGCCAGGGATGGCTTCCCGATTGACCATCGAACTCTCGCACGATCACGGAGAAGACAACACGGAATTTCATGTTCTTTTGACTGAAGTGACAGGCTACGGCCAGGATTTTCACCCGACCAAAATTTTATATGAGAGCCCCCGGCAGACTCTGGAATGGGGATCTCCAGTGACACGGATGGATATATCTCTGCCCAATATCCCCCTGCAGGCAGGTTCAAGGTATGCCATTGTTCTGGACGCTTTTGTCACCCGTGACGGATTAAGCGGTGCCGCGAGGATAGGAACCAACGGTTCCTATGCTGAGGGCGAGTTCTATTTCAATCACGCATTCGCAGGTGACACGCGGGAGGATCACTTTGCGGACTCATGGTTTTTCACGGAATCCATTTATCCGCCCGATATTCATGACCTCGCTTTCGAGCTGGAGTTCATCCCCGAGCCGTCGACCTTTCTTCTGGCTCTCTGCGGGACGTTCATGGTGTGGCGGCGCCGGAGAAGTGCGATGGCGGTATGATCCCCGGGGCCGTCATGATCGTGACAGACCACCGCCGCCGCCCCCGTTCCCTCCCCGCATCCGCCAACTCCTTCATCCCTCACCCTCCCACCCCATGCCTTCCCAGCCCGCCCCGCCGCCCGATGAGCCCATGCCGTCGGTACCGTCCCTACCGTCCCTACCGTCGATGCGCCTGCGCGAACTGCCGGCCGACGAACTGCCGCGGGAAAAGTTTGCCACCCACGGCCCGGCGGCCCTGACCGATGCGGAATTGCTCTCGCTGGTTTTCGGCACCGGTACTCGCGGACTGAACGTGCTGGACATGAGCCGTCAGCTGCTGGCGCGTTTCGGGGCGCTGCAGGACCTGTCGCGGCTCGACTGGAAGACATTCCGGGCGGTGCCGGGCATCGGGTCGGCGAAGGCGATTTATCTGTCGGCGACCTTTGAACTGGCCAAGCGGCTGGCGCGGGCGACCGCCCGTCATGTTTCCCTGAGCACGCCGGAGGAAGTGGCCGCTTTTGTCGCCCCGGACCTGCGCGCGGAATCGCGCGAGGTCATCCGCATCATCCTGCTGAATACCAAGCTGCGATTCCAGCATATGGAGACCATTGCTCTGGGCAGCATCAACGAATGCACCGCCCGCATCGCCGAAATCCTCCGCCCTGCCATCGTCCACACCGCGCATTCGTTCATTCTCGTTCACAACCACCCGAGCGGCGATCCCCTGCCCAGCCAGGCGGACATCGATCTGACCCGCCGCCTCAACGAAGCCAGCCGCCACCTCGGCGTGCGGCTTCAGGACCACCTGATCATCGGCCTGCCCCGACACCCGGGCGACCGCGGGTTCTTTTCGTTCCGCGAAGGCGGGTTGCTGTAGGCGCGCCGGCTGCGGGTCTATCGGGTGGGCGAATAATCCGTCGGCACGAGAAACTCGGATTTCACTTCGTTGGTGAGCGAGCCGCCCGCCTGTTTTTCCGACGCCTCGCGTGCCGCTTTCCATGCCGGATCCTGCCCGAACGACTGGAACGAAGCGGCGGCGGCCTCCCGGCTGGCATGGGCCAGCAGATACACCAGCGTGTCGTCCGCCCCCGGCTGGCCGCGCTGCGGGACCCAGTACGCGAAGTTCGTCATGCCGTGCTTGGTGAACAGAGCGACGGTGTGGTCGCGGAAGCGTGCGAGCAGGCGGTCGCGGTTGCCGGCCGACGCCGTGTAGGTGCGCAGTTCGAACACCCGGGCCGGGTCCGCCACCGCCGGCGCAATGGCCGGGGAAAAGTCCACCGCCTGCAGGAACCATGAATCAATCTTGTCCACGAGGCGTCCGTTCTCTTCTGTCTTCTTCGCCACCGCCTGCCACTCGGGGTCGGCCACAAACGCCTGGAAACTCGCATCGCGGGCGGCCCGGTCGGGAAACCCAAGTACGTAAACCAGTTTGCGCTCCGGGTTCTCCACCGGAGTCCAGTACCCGATATTGGTCATGCCATGCTTTTCAAAAAGCTTGAGCGTATGCTCCCGGAAGCGCGCCTGCAGGGCGTCGAGCTTGCCTTCCGCCGCGTAGTACACCCGCATCTCGTAACAGCGGGTGTCGCACGCCGGTTCGGCAGCGGCCACGGGTCGGAAAAACGCCGGCACCGCCAGCAGGGCAAGAAAACAGGAACGCGTCATGCGCAACAGTGGAAAACACTCCCTCGCCGATGGCAAGACCAAAGGCGCCTTGGTGTGCACCCTCTCCGGGGCCTGCCTCCGCAGGCGTGCGCGCCCGCTTTGCCGGCACTGAAAAGCCCGGGATGCTCCCTTCGGAAGACCGAGAGTGGTTGACATCGGTTCCGGCTCCTGATTCAACAGGCATGATCCTGTCCCCTGTGCAGAAAGGAGCGGCCCGCGCTCTGTCCGCCCTGCTCCTGGTGTTGG
>JALRGF010000155.1 GCA_023253495.1 Verrucomicrobiales bacterium | reverse complement strand
AAATCCCTGATGACCGCCACCGCCACCGTCGCCGGCACCCTGCTCGGTGCCTGCCTGCTCTCCGCCGCCGAACCGGTCAAACGCGCCGACCTCGGCGTCGGCGCCCGCCCGGTCGAGGGTGCCGAAGTGTACCTTGATGGCACGAAAAAGATGCTGGACGACACATGGACATACTGGCAGGGCCCGGGCTTCCGGTCGTCGCTGCCCATCAAGTGGAAGGAAGTGCCGGACCCGGTGGACGCCGGCACGGCGATCATGACGGATGACCGGGCGGCCGATGGCGGCAAGTACGGGGCGGCTGACATTGTGACGAAGGAGGCGTTCGGCGACCACCGACTGCATGTGGAGTTTTATGTCGCCCAGCCCGGCGGCAACAGCGGGGTCTACATTCAGAACCGTTTTGAGATCCAGATCCTCGATGGTGACAAAACCTCCCATGGCATGGGAGCGGTGATCACCGAGAGCGAATCGCCCTATCACGCCTACAACGGCACCGGAAAATGGAACGCTTATGACATCGTCTTCCGCGCCGCCCGCTTCAAGGACGGCCGGATGGTCGAGAAGCCGCTGGTCAGCATGTATTTCAACGGCATCAAGGTGCACACCAATGTGACCATCAATCAGGTCCATGGCGGTCCGAACTCGGGGGTCGACGGCGGCAACGACGGTGGCAAGGGCATCACCGACTCGCCCCAGGGGCTGAAGCTCCAGTGCGAGGGCCACGACGTGCGCTACCGCAACATCTGGATCAAAAAACTCGATCTGCCCGGCGCGGATACGGATTTCTGAAACGCCATGGGCGGAGGCTGAGGGACTCAAGGAACCGGAGGGACCTGGGGGACTTGGGAACTTGGGAACTTGGGGGTTTCCGGAGGCGGGGTTGGGGTTTTTCCGGGTTGTCGGGGAGCGGAGAAGCGGGTATTTCAGAAGGTCATGATATCAATCGCGAGGTTTGGTGTGATGGCCTGGCCGGGGATTCTCCCGCTATTCACGGTGGTTGGAGCGGGTTCCGCGTGGGTGAGGGCGGCGCCCCTTTTTGAGGAGGTGCCGCCCGAGCGGAGCGGCCTGCAGTTTGTGCATCGGCTGGACGAGAACCATTTGCAGGCATATTTGTATCATTCGGGATCCGCCTGTGGCGGGGTGGCGCTGGGCGACGTGAACGGGGATGACCGGGTGGATGTGCTGGTGGTCAGCGGTCCGGATGACAATGCTCTGTTTCTCAACCGGGATGGGCTGCGGTTTGAAAAGGCGGCGGATGTCGGGCCGCTGGCGGAACCGGGAGCTTGGGGGGTGGGGGCGGCCTTTGCTGATGTGGAGGGCGACGGCGATCCCGATCTTCTGGTCACGAATTATGACAGCCCCAACCGTCTGTGGCTGAACGATGGCAAAGGACGGTTCACCGAGGCCGGGGCGGCGGCCGGTCTTGATTATGCCGGGCCGAGCCATTCGCCGTATTTTGCCGACTTCGATGGTGATGGTGACCTTGATCTGTTTCTGCTGACCAACCGCCTGTATTCACCGTTCGGACGGCCGCGGGAGTCGGCTTCGGAGCTGGGGCCTGACGGGCGCCCCCGGGTGAAGGACCAGTATGCCGCGTATTTCCAGGTGGTAACGCTGCCCGACGACGCGCCCCCGGTGCCATCCGCGGAGGGGGGCGCGGGCGGATCGCGCCCGCTTTCGCGGCAGTTTTTGCTCGAGTACGGGCATGCTGACCGGGTGTACCGCAACGACGGTGTGGATGCCGCCGGCTGTCCGCGGTTCCGTGATGTGACGGCGACCAGCGGGCTGGACGGGGTGACCGGTCAGGGGTTGTCGGCGGCTCTCTGGGATGTCAATGGCGACGGGCGGACGGATATCTATGTGGCCAATGACTATTCGGATGTCGACCGCCTCTGGCTGAATCTGGGGCCCGGTCCGGACGGGGAGCTGCGGTTCCGCGATGCCACCGATGAGTTTTTTCCGTACACCTCATGGTTTTCGATGGGGAGTGATGTGGCGGATGTGGATGGTGACGGCCGGCTGGATCTGCTGGTCGCGGACATGGCGGCCACCACGCATTACAAGGCGAAGACGACGATGGGTGATATGGACGGCTACCGCCGGTGGGTGATGGAAAACGGATGGCCCCGGCAGTTGATGCGCAACACCCTGTTTCTGGCCACCGGTTCCGGGAGGTTCCGGGAGGTGGCGTTTCAGGCCGGCGTGGCGCGTTCTGACTGGACGTGGGCGGCGAAATTCGGCGACTACGACCTGGACGGGCGGCCGGACATTTTCATCACCAATGGCGTGCCGCGGTCGTTTTCGGATTCCGACATTGAGGTGACTCCGGCCATGGTCACCGGCCAGACCGACTGGGACATTTTCAGGAACACCCCGGAAATGCGCGAACAGAATCTGGCATTCCGCAACGAGGGCGGCCTCAAGTTCACGCCGGTCAGCGCAGCCTGGGGACTGGACCGGATGTCCATGAGCTACGGCACCGCCCAGGGGGATCTGGATGGTGACGGCGATCTGGACCTCGTGGTGTGCCACCTGACCGAAAACATTTCGCTCTATAAGAATACCGCTGCCGATGCCAAAGCGAAGGAGCGCCAGTGGCTGCAGGTCCGGCTGCAGGGCGCCGGACGCAATACCGCCGGCCTCGGCGCATTGGTCACCGCGACCCTGCCCGACGGCACCCGGCTCGTGCGCCCGATGGTCACCCAGACCGGGTTTCTCGGAGGCAACGAACCCGTGGCCCACTTCGGCCTGGGGCGCGCCGCCGCCGTGCGTTCGCTGGAAGTCCGGTGGCCGGACGGGGCGGTGCAGTCGCTCGCCGTCCCCACGCTCAACCGCCGCATCGTCGTCCGGCAGACGGCCACAGCGCGCCCGCCGGGCGCAGCCCCGGCACCGTCCCCGGCACGCTTCGCCGAATCGGCCGACGCCCTCGGCCTGCGGTTC
>JALRGF010000133.1 GCA_023253495.1 Verrucomicrobiales bacterium | reverse complement strand
GAGCGCCCCCTGCTCCAGTCGGATAACCGATCCCTTACGGTCATTGGCGTCCTTCATGAAGGCGACCGCCACCTGAGTCGGCGATCCGAAGCGTTGAACGGTTTCCTGTTTCACGTCCTCGATCTTGAAGCGGCCCGGCTCGAAACGGGCACTGGAGGCCCCGACCTTGATGAACTCGTTGCGGCGTTGCTCGGTGCCGTCGGGACCGGTCGTGATGAACGCGATCGAACAGGTGCCGTTGTCAAAGGAACTGAGGCGGATGGTCAGCGGCTGTTCGATGCGCTCGACGTAATGGAGCTTGGTGTCCCAGCCAGGCTGGCTCAGGCTCGAATTGGGGTCCGTTTCGCCGAGGAACTCGTCGAGGTTGCTGTAGCCGTCGCGATCAGGGTCCTGTTCGAGGACGTCGATGGCCGTGTAATCGAGACCATTGTCCACCAGCCAGACGTTGGGAACGGGATCGCGCAGCTTCGCCCCTTCGGGATCACGCATGCGGAACGGTTCGTTCGGACGGTCGTTCATGACGACAAACGGCGTGGACGAAAAGAGGGGCATCTGGGGATTGGCCGGCCATTGGGGCACGTTGGCCACCCGTTTGAGGGCGTCGGCCACGGCGTCGGTTTTGAGCGCGTCGAACTTGTTGTTCGGGACGACCTCTTCGGTCACGAAGCGCGATTTGAATCCTGATGCTTTGAGGATGATCCAGATCGATCCCAGGATCGCGAGGGCGGAGGCGGCGATCAGGAATGCGCGTTCGTAATTCTTTTGAATCCAGTTCATGGAAATAGGACGGAAAGGGGAAAGCGGAACACCTCAGTTGGAGGCGGTTTTTTTGGAAGCGGCCACAGCGGCCGCGGGGTCGAGGAAGCGGATGAGGTCGAGAGCGAGCCAGACCGACACATTCTCTCCGCCCAGCACGACTTCCGAGTCGGTCTTGGATTCTTCCGACGACTGGGGGGCGACGCCACGGGGCGGGCCGATCTTTTGTTCGTTTTCCACGCGCAGGCTGCGCACGGCATAGAAATAATCCCGGCTGCCCGCGAGGACATTGAGGACTTCCTGCACGCTGCGGGGGCTGCCGGTGAAACGGACTTCCATCGGGTAGCGCTTCAGAACCAGGTCCTCGGCCAGAGCGGAAGGAGGCCCGCCAGCGGGTTTTTTGGCGGCGCCGCGGCCGGCGGCCGGCTTGGCGTCTGCGGCTGCCTCGGATTTCACGCTTTCGACGTCGAGTTCCGCGCGGCTGATATCGTCAATGCTGGCGACCCGGACCGTGAGCATGGTGCGGACCATGGCATCGATCGCTTTGAGTTGATAGAGCAGGTCCGGAACGGCCTGGCGCGGCGGCAGGGTTTCAAGGTATTTGCCGAAGCCGAGATCAAAATCAGAACCGGCCCGGCTGTTCAGCTTGGTCAGTTCCGCCTGCGCCTTGATGGCATTGAGCGTTTCGGTCAGGGTGGACTGAAATTGGTCACTGGACGCATTGGCATCCAGTTCCGGCTGACCGGCACGAAGACCCTGCTGCAATTCGTCGACGCTGGCCGCGAAGTTCTGCACGTCATCTTCGCGCTTCTTCAAGTTTTCCGCATTGGGGAAAAGCGGCTTCCCCTGGAGCGCAGCGACCGCACTCTGCTCGGCGTCGTAGGCTTCAGCGGCGGCCCGGTGGTTTTTCAGGCTGTTGAAGAGGAGATAGCCCAGACCGAGGACGCCCAGAACGACGACGGCGAGAAAACTGGTCAGGAATTTGTTCTGTTTCAGCGAGTCCATGGATTATTTGGAAGAGGTCCGTTTGATGTCGGCGGGGATTTTGATTTTGCGCTTCAGGGGCAGGCGCATTTCAAACGTGGAAGCCCAGGTGCCTTCATCAGGACTGGCGGTCTTGATGTATTGGGCCACTTCGATCTTTTCGTCGAACTGGAAGAACTGGCTCTTCTGCTTGAGGTCTTCGAAGAACTCGGTGACGACCTGATTGCCTTTGGGGTTTTCGTGGTTGCGGTAGAGTCCGAAGATGTGGACCCCGTCGATGTACGTGTCGACCGGTGCGGCCGGCGCGCCCTTGGCGGACTTCCCGCCGCGGGTCGGGACCACCGGAGCGAGGGGATCCTCGAACGTGGGGGTGAGCTGTTCGCCGGTGGTGTAGAGTGGCGGGGTGATGCCCGCCTTGCCGGAGATGGCTTCGCCCGACGTGGGCTGCAGCTGGGTGATCCAGAGAAGATCGTTTTTGCGCAGGGAGTTCAGCTCGCTGAAGAGTTCAATCCAATAGCTGCGGTCGAGCACCGCTGTCTGAAGGTATTCGGCGCGGGCCAGTTCCTTCTTGGCGCGGGTGTCGGCGGCGGAAATTTTCGCATCCCAGCTGGACAGGTCGTCCTTGGTGGCGACAAGCTCGCTGGTCGCGCGCTCGAGCGCGCCGGCGGCAGCATTGTTGTAGAGCCATCCAGCGCCGAGCAGGCCGAGCAGCGAGGCCGCGGCCGCATAGAGAAACGGCTTGCGGCGCGCGTTGTCGCGGCGCATGCCGACGGCCGGGGGCACGAGGTCGAGTTCCATCGGGCAGGCCAGGGCGCCGCGCAGTGCGAGGCCGACGAGTTCACCGAGAGCCGGGCGGTCCGCGGCCACACTTTCCTCGCTGACCTTCGGTCCGAGTTGGACGTTCCGGAGGGCGTCAAAGTGCTGGACCGGCAGGTTCAGTTTTTCCTCGAAGAACTCCTTCACGTACGGGAGCGAGGCGCCACCGCCGGCAAGGAAGACGAGTTCCGGAGCACTGCCGCCCTGCTGACTGCGATAAAGGTTGTTCGTCCGGACGATTTCCCCGTGGGTCCGGGTCAGGGCGTTGCGGATGACCTTGGAGAGAGCGTCGAGGTTCGGGTCCTCGTGATCCGCATAGCCGCTGAGGGCGACAAACCCCTGGGTGAGCTTGAGGGATTCGGCCTCGTTGAAGTCAATGCCGAACTCCTTGGCAATGCTGCTCGTGACCGCAGCACCGCCGGCATTGTTGATCGTCCGGAAAAAGAAGCGACCGCCGGGCTCGATGTAGAGCAGATTGACCGTGCGGGACCCGAGATCAATGAGCAGGGCGGGCTGGGTGAGGTCCGGATAATTGAACGCAAAAGCGTTGTAGAGCGCCAAGGGTGCAATGTCGACGCCCTCGGTGGTCAGGGGAACGCCTTCAACCGTATTGTTGATTTCCTCCAGCAGGTCTTTCTTGACCGCGGCAATGACGACCTCGGTGTCGCCGAGACCACCGTCCTTGTTGACCCGCTGGTAGTGCCAGCAGACCTCGCTGATCGGAAACGGGATCGCCTGCTGGGCCTCAAAGCCGATCACTTCGTCCATTTTGTCCGGCGGGAGCGGCGGCGGCTTGACAAATTTGCTCAGCACGGGCTGGCCGGAAATGGCGTAGCGCACCGAATCCTTGGCGGCCTTGAGCTGGCTGGCCAGAGTTTTCAGGCCGGCGGCGAGTTGCGGGCCGCGCGCGGCTTCCGCCGCCGGATCTCCACCGAGGTCGTTGTCGCACCGGACTACGAGGATGACGCCCTCGCCCTGCTGAGCGAGCGCAAGGGGCTGCGCATCCTG
>JALRGF010000036.1 GCA_023253495.1 Verrucomicrobiales bacterium | reverse complement strand
GGTCCGGGCCGCTGTCTCGACCCGCTCACTCATCGCCACCACCACCACCGGCGGCGGGCGCCCGGGCACCGCCAGCTCGGCCGCCAACGCCATGCCATGCACCGCATCCCCCAGTCCGACCGGCACCACCTGCCCGCGGTTCGCCAGGCTGCGCACTGCCACCAGCTCGCCAGCCGCCGCCACCGCCGCCACCACCGTGAATTTCAGATACGGCACCACGACCACCGCGCCAGCCAGCCCGGGCACCACCAAGGGCAGCGCGGCCAGCATGCCGACCGGCGCGGACACCCACCCGACCCGTACCGGCACCCGCAACGCCTCGCCCTCGACCACCAATTGCTCCAACCACGGCTCCCGCGTCCGCGACAACGCCACCGCCACCGCCGGCGGCGCCCCGGCCACCGCCCCGAACAACGGCAGCAACCGCCACCCGGTCTGGTCAGCCGACACCTCCCGGTCCGCCAGCATCTCCAGCGGCTCTTCCAGCACCGTGAAATGCGCCACCCGGAAATCGTCGTCGCCCGCCCCCACCGGCACCGCCCCGTCCCGCAGCGCCGCAAACCCGCACTCGTCAGCAATATGAAGGATCACCCCCAGCGCCTTCACCCGCTTCGGGAAATACCCCCCGGTCACCACCTGCGCCAGCCACCCGTCCACCCCCTCGCCCGTCGCCAGTTGCGACAAACTCAGCGCCGGCCCCGCCCGCCACTCGCGCCCCGGCCGGTAATACACCCCGACCACCACCTCCCTCCCGCCCTCAAACCACACATGAACCTGCCAGTCAATCTCCTGCGGCGCCCGGTACCAGTTCGCGTCGCTCCCGCGCGTCGTCCGGCGCGCCAGCTGGTCCGCTCTGCGAAACAATTCGCTCGGGCTCAACTCTTCCGGATGAATCATTTCAGGCAGGCGCTTCGGGAGTTACCAATTCGTTTTGAGATTCAAAAAAATTCCCCCCGGGCCTGGCCCGAGAACGTTTCTCGGGGGCCCGGGGGGAGGGTGGTTATGATTTGATGAATAAACCGCCGGATTACCAAGTGGCGGTCTCTGTATTGGCGCCCGTCGCATACGCATGGGCTGGGAGAGAGCAGTTGATGTACAATGAACCAAGTGCCGGAACGGTTAAACTAGCTGTATACGTACCACCGCTCGGGCAAGTAGGCAAAGAACCGGTGGCACCCACAACCTGGGCGGTAGTAATAGCATCACCAGCGGTTGCCCCGACAGCGGCTTTTAAATTATATACATTAGCAGCTGACCGCATTGCCTTCTGGGTTTGAGCAACCTGAATACGGCAGCGCGCTCTATCAGCCCCTTCGCGATAACTGCTGATCCCAAAAAACAGCACCGCGATAAGCCCCAGCAGGAGCGCGATGACGAGACTGACTTCGATGAGGGTGAGGCCCTGCTGCCGGTAACGACGCAGGGAACGGTGTGACTGGAGAACAGTGATCTTCATGGTCGGGATCGTTGAGGTGGCCGTTGGTTGAGTTATGGGAAGGATTGAAAGAGGGATCATCTGAAATCTACTTCCTGAACGCGGCTAAGGTCAAGCCGGATCATCCAATATTCGGGAGCCCTCAGGTTTTGACTGCCCCCGCACCAGGGTTTTCCCGAGGGTCCGCCGCCGGGCTGGAGGCGCGAGTCCACGAGTCGGCGCCACCCCCCGGGACCGCCGCAGTCCTCTGCGGCGCCACGCCCCCGCCCCCGCCCCCCGCCCCCGCCCCACGCCAACCCGGAAATCCCCCGAAAGCGTCTCAAAACTTTCCCTCACAATCGATTGCGCCTCCCCAATCCCGCGGAAACTCCCATTGCCGAAGCCCTGCCAAGCGGCCCGGAAACAGGCCCCGCCGCTGAAAAGTGGGCGCGTTCTTCCCGGCGGCTTCAGCAGCAGGCGCACCGCCCACGACCCCGCTTCCCCGCCCCATCCGCGTGCCCGATCAGGATCGCCGCACGCCCCCGCTGTCCCCCCTGGATGCACAGCAAAAAAGTTCCCGCTACACCTCAGCGGCACCCCCGACACCAGCGATGCGAAACCCGACCTGCAAGGTGGGGCGTGCGAGGTGGGGCGTGTGACGTGCGACGCAACCTCCGGGCATGCGAGGTGGGATGCGACCTCCGGGCGTGTCGGCGGCGGGCGCGTCCACCGTGCGGCCCGTTCCCACCTGTTTCTGTGCGTGCCCCGGGCGGGAGCCGTGGGGGTATCGCTGCTCAGGGCGCGGCGCTCCGGCCAGGGTGCGCTCCGAGTCCTGCCGGGCATCGCCCCGGCAGAGCCGTCGGGCACGCGGCTTGAGGAGGCGAAGAAGTTTCCGGCCTGAGACATCCACCCCGCCGGCGCGCCCGGAGGTCCCGCCCCACCTCGCCCTGACACGCCCCACCTCGCCCTGACACGCCCCGGCACGCCCGGAGGTCCTGCTTCGCCAGAAAGTCGCTTTCCGGTGCGCTGCCGCGCGGTGTCCTCGTTTGAGCTGAGGGAGCGCAAGGGGGGAGGAAGGAGAAACTCAGGGCCGCCAGAACTGGCGGAGAGAGAGGGATTCGAACCCTCGGTTCCATGGGTTAGTTTTTTGATCCGCTGTATATCCTATGAATGAACGGGTTGCGGATGTCATAAACAATAAAAATCATTGGCGTTGTTCTGAAAATGGTTCTGAATATTTTCAACGAGTAACGACACACGGCAATTCATGGCATCCCTCTGGAAAGACGAACGCACCCCCCACTTTGTGGCCTGCATCACGGGCATCGTGGGGAGTCGGCGCGTGCGATGGAAGCGAACCACGGGAACCGGTGACAGGAAACTGGCGCGCCGCATGATGGATGAGTTGGAAGAGGCGGCCCAGGGGCGCCGGACGGTCGCCCAAGTGAAGGCTTTCCTGGCGGAAATCGGCGACCTGAACACCCAACGGATTGCCACCCGGTCTTTCGATGAGGTGCTGCGTCTGACGACTGGAAGCGGGCTGGCCTCACGGACCACCCGGGACTTTCTGGCCGGATGGCTTTTGAGAACCAAGGGGGAAGTGGCCCCCGCCACCCAGGACCGTTATGAGCAGACGGTGAAGCTGTTCCTGGCAAGCCTTGAGGGACTGGCAGACCAGGACATTTCCGACGTGCGGGAGGAGCACGTCGCCCGGTTTCGCGACGAGCAGGCGCAGCGGGTTTCGGCTTCCACGGCCAATCTCTTCCTCAAAATCGTCCGCATCGTGTTCGTGGCGGCGGAGTCTTCGGGCCTCGTCAACCGGAGCCCGGCCAAAGGGGTGAAGCTGCTCAAGGTGTCGAAGGAATCGCGGCGGCGGGCGTTCACCCTTCCCGAGCTCGGGAAGTTGCTGGCGGCGGCGGATGACGAATGGCGAAGCCTCATTCTCTTTGGATTCTATACAGGGGCGAGGCTGGGGGACCTGGCGGCGCTTCGCTGGCAGCAAGTGGACACCGTCGAGGGAGCGGTGACCTATACCAGCCGCAAGACGGGGCGGACGACTATCGTCCCCATGGCCAAACCCCTCCGGGAGCACATCGCGACACTGGCCGCGGGCGATGATCCGAACCAACCGGTGCATCCCCGAGCCCATGCCATCCTGAAGAGGGATGGGCGTGCGGGAATTCTGAGCGGCCAGTTTGGCCGCTTGCTGGCGCAGGCGGGCTTGGTGCCCCCGCGGAGCCGTGCCGCCGCGAGGCAACGGAAAGGGGGGAGCGCGCAGCGCGAGGGCTCAACAGTGAGCTTCCATGCCTTGAGGCACACGGCCATTTCTCTCTTGAAGTCGGCCGGGGTGTCGGATGCCGTCGCGCAAGACATCGCCGGCCACGAAAGCGCGGAGATTTCGAGGCTTTACACGCATATTGAACAGGGGGCCAAACGGGATGCGGTGGAACGACTGCCC
>JALRGF010000717.1 GCA_023253495.1 Verrucomicrobiales bacterium | reverse complement strand
GCGAAGTGCTGGGCAACTGGGAGGCGGCACCCCCGACCCCCGACCGCCGACCACCGCCCGTAAATTGACCGCCCCATGACCGCTTCCCGCTCCTCGATCCCATGACCCACGCACGTGTCCCCCTGCTGGCTGCGGTTGCGGTCGTTCTGGCGACCGCGCCGTTGGCCGGTGCGTCCGCTGCCGCTCCCGACGGCGTGCTCGACCTCGGATCGCGTCGCGAATTGTTTGTCGACCGGTATTTGATCGACACCCTGGAGCAGGCCACGCTGCGCCTGCATGAGCCGGTGGAAGCGCCGCCGATGGAGGAGCCGGCGGACCCGATGGAATACGGCACGGTGATCAAGGATGGCGGGGTGTTCCGGATGTACACCCGGGATGGGCGCGGGGCGAAATTTGACGGCGACGTCACCGAGGTCACCCGCTACTGCGAAAGCCGCGACGGCATCCGGTGGACCCGGCCGAAGCTCGGGTTGGTCGAGATTGACGGGACGCGGGACAACAACGTGATCCTGCACGAGGCGCCGTTCTGTCATAATTTTTCGCCGATGCTGGATACCCGGCCCGAGGTGCCGTCCGACCAGCGCTTCAAGGCGCTGGCCGGCACGGTCAAGAGCGGGCTGGTGGCCTTTGTGTCCGGCGACGGCATCCGCTGGCGCAAGCTGCGCCCCGAACCGGTTATCACGTACACGCGGGAATACGCTTTTGACTCGCAGAACGTCTCGTTCTGGTCCGAGGCCGAGGGGCAGTACGTCTGTTATTTCCGCCATTTCCTCGACGGGAAGCTCCGCTCCGTCTGCCGGACAACGTCGTCGGATTTCCTCACCTGGTCCGACCCGGTGCCGATGAAGCCGAACCTCCCCGGGGAACACCTGTACACCACCCTGACCCACCCGTACTTCCGCGCCCCGCACCTCTACGTCGCCACCCCCACCCGCTTCCTGCCCGATCGCGGCGAAAGCACCGACATCCTCTTCATGACGGCGCGGGGCGAGGCCGCCTTCGACCGCACGTTCCGCGACGTCTTCATCCGCCCCGGGCTCGACCCCGCCCGCTGGGGGAACCGTTCAAACTACGCCGCCCTCAACGTCGTGCCGACCGGCCCGTCCGAAATGTCGATCTACGTCACCCCGTTCCGCCGCCTCGTCCTCCGCACCGACGGCTTCGCTTCCGTCCACGCCGGCCCCGAGCCCGCCCGCCTGCGCACCAAGCCGCTCCGGTTTTCCGGCAACGCCCTCGACCTCAATTACCGCACCAGCGCCGCCGGCCACATCCGCGTCAACCTGGAAACCGCCGACGGCCAGCCGATCCCCGGATTCACCTCCGACGACTGCCCGCCCCTCGTCGGCGACGAGATCAGCCGCCTCGTCCGCTGGAACAACCAGCCCGACCTCGGCGCCCACGCCGGGCAACCGGTCCGGCTCGTCTTCGACCTCCTTGAGGCCGACCTCTACTCGCTGCAGTTCCGGTCCGGGGAAAAAGAAAATTAACCGAGCCCACCGCGCTCCGGGGTCGCCGCCTCAGTCGGCCAGCGCATGCGCCTTGAGCACCTCGAGGTCGACAAATTCGATGACCGAGCTGTGCGTGGCCTCCAGGCGGATCGGACAGGCCTTGCCGGCCCGCAGCGCCTCGACCCATCGGGAAACGCAGACACACCAGCAGTCGCCGGGCTCCAGCCCGGGAAAATCCCACTCGGGACGCGGTGTGGACAGGTCGTTGCCGGCCGCTTTGGAAAACTCGAGAAACTCAGCCGTGACCTGCGCACACACCGTGTGCAGCCCGGCGTCACCGGGACCGGTGCGACAATACCCGTCGCGGTAAAACCCGGTGCGCGGCGCGGAACAACAGAGCGCCAGGGGCTGGCCAAGAACATTGGTGGGCATCACCCACCGAACGGCGGGCGGCGAAAAAAACAACCGCATCGTGAAACGCCCGCAGCCTCCGCCCGGTCCGTCCACCCGCGCCGCACCGGCCCCCAAGGCGCCCCCAAGCCGTCGCAGCCATCCACCGGCGAGCCCATCACCCGAAATCGTCCCCCGACCTCAAGCGCCGGCACGCCCCTTCCGCTTGGCCTGCAGGACGGCCTCGATTTTTCCGAGCGGCAGGCAGTTGACCACATCGGCCCGGGTCAACCACCCTTTGCGGGCGATGCGCACGCCATACCACAGAAACGCCAGATCGGCCGTGCCGTGGGCATCCGGGTTGATCGAGGTCTTGACGCCTTTCTCCCGGGCCAGCGGCCACCACCGCCAGTCCATGTCCAGCCGCCACGGGTTGGCATTCAGCTCGATGATCGTGCCGGTGGCCGCGCAGGCGTCGATGACAGCGGGCACATCAACCGCGTACGGCTCGCGCTTGAGCAACAGCCGTCCGGTGAGGTGGCCGAGCATGGTGACATGCGGGTTTTCGACCGCCCGGATGATCCGCCGGGTCATTTCGGCTTCGCCGAGCGAGAACGCATTGTGCACGCTGGCGACGACATAATCGAGCTGCGCCATGACCTCATCGGAGAAATCGAGCGAGCCGTCTTTGAGGATGTCGACCTCACTGCCGGCGAAGAGCCGGAACGCGCCCTCCGCGGCCGCCTCTGCGGCGAATCGCTCGTTGTGTTTCCCGATCTCCCGGATCTGCGCGAGCAGGCGTTTTTCATCCAGACCGCTGGCCTGGAACGACGCCTTCGAGTGGTCGGCGATGCCGAGGTACTGGAGCCCGAGCGCGCGCGCGGCATCCGCCATTTCGTCGAGCGTGGCCGTGCCGTCGCTGGCCGTGGTGTGGTTGTGAAACGTGCCTTTGAGCTGCCCCGACTCGATCAATTTCGGCAGGTGCCCGTGTTCGGCGGCCTCGATCTCGCCGCGATCCTCGCGAAGTTCGGGCGGGATGAAATCGAGCCCGAGCGCCCGGTACAGATCCGCCTCGTCGTGCAGCGGCGTCGGACATCCCTCGAGGCGGTACTCGTTGAGCGACCAGCCGCGCTTGAGCGCCCGCGCACGCATCGCCACATTGTGCTCCTTGTTGCCGGTGAAATAGGCGAGCGCCGTCGCGTACTCGTCCGGACGGACCGCGCGCACGTCGCACTGGCACCCGTTGTCCAGACGGAAACTCGCCTTGGTCGGCCCCTGGGCCAGCACGGTGGCCACAAACGGCTGATGCACCAGATCCGCCAGCAGGTCGGCTCCGTGCCGCGTCGCCACCACAAAATCCAGATCCCGCACCACCTCCTTGCCGCGCCGGTAACTGCCGCCGACATCGGCCCGGCTCACCGACGGCTGGCCCTTGAGCCAGTGGAGGACCTGCGCCGCGCCGGGCGCCGCCTGGTCCATCCGGAACACGCCGGCATGCTGCTCGCGATACGCCAGTCCCTCGAGGATCTTCTGCGCCGTCTTCTGACCGAATCCGGGAAGCTCGGCCACCGCGCCCGATGCACACGCCGCCTTCAATTCCGGCAACCCGCCCACCCCCAGCTCGCGGTGCAGCACCGCTATCTTCTTCGGCCCCAGCCCCGGGATCTCGAACAAATCAAAAATCGTCTCCGGAAATTCCGCCCGCAGCGCCTCGAAAAACTCCAGCTTCCCAGTCGTCGCCAGCTCATGCAGCTTGTCGCGCAGCGCCTCCCCCAGCCCCGGAATCCCCTCCAGCTCGCCGGCCACCGCCCGCTCCACGATGTCGCCCGCATGCGCCGCCACCGCCTCCGCCCCATGTCGGTACGCCCGGACCTTGAACGGATTCTCCCCCTTCAGCTCCAGCAGCAGCGCCGTCTTCTCCAACGTCTCAACCAGGGTGTCGACCGTGACCATCCCGCCATCGTGAACCCCGCGCCGCCTCCGTGCAAGAATCAGCTTCCCCCAGATCCCCCGCCCGGAAATCCGGTCTCCACACCGCTCTTGCCACCCGGTTCCGGATCTTTCAGCATCACCGCACAAACCGTCCACTCCCGCCAACCGACCCCCCGTTCCGCCCATGACCCTGCTGACCGTCTTCGGCCGCTTCGCCCTTGCCCTGATCGCCGGTGTGCTCGCCACCCGCCCCGCAACCGCCACTGACGCCCCACCCCCGAATGTCGTGGTCATCATTTCCGACGACCACCATTGGCGCGACTACGGCTTCATGGGGCACCCGCACCTGCGCACCCCGCACCTCGATCGCCTCGCCGCCCAGAGCCTGCTGTTCCGGCGCGGCTACGTGCCCTCCAGTCTGTGCTGCCCAAGCCTCGCCTCCATCATCTCCGGCCGCTACCCGCACCAGCACCGCATCACCAGCAACGACCCGCCGCCGCCGCCCGACGGCCGCCAGCCGCCCGCCAACTCCCCCGCCTTTCAGGCCGCCCGCGAACCGTTCAACCAGCTCATGGACCGCCTGCCCACCCTGCCCCGGCGCCTCGCCGATCGCGGGTATCTCAGTTTCCAGACCGGCAAATGGTGGCAGGGCGACTTCTCCCGCGGCGGCTTCACCCACGGCATGACCAAGGGCACCCGCCACGGCGACGCCGGCCTGACCATCGGCCGCGAAACCATGCAGCCGATATGGGACTTCATCGACGGCGCGCTCACCTCGCAAAAACCGTTCTTCCTCTGGTACGCCCCGTTCCTCCCCCACTCGCCCCACAACCCGCCCGAACGCCTGCTCGCCCGATACCGAGACCGCACCCCGTCACTCCACATCGCCCGCTACTGGGCCATGGTCGAATGGTTCGACGAAACCTGCGGCCAGCTCCTCGACTTCCTCGACCGCAAAAACATCGCCGAAAATACCATCGTCCTCTACGTCACCGACAACGGCTGGATCCAGGACCCCGACAGCCCGCGCTACGCCCCGCGCTCGAAACAAAGCCCATACGACGGCGGCCTGCGCACCCCGATCATGGTCCGCTGGCCGGGACGCGTCCCGCCATCCGACAACCCGCACCCCGCCAGCTCCATCGACCTCGCCCCCACCATCCTCCAGGCCGCCGGCCTGCCACCCGACCCGGACCTCCCGGGCGTCAGCCTGCTCGATACCGCCGCCGTCGCCCGGCGCCCCGCCATCCACGGCGAAATCTTCACCCACGACTCCCAAAGCCTCGACACCCCGGCCGCCAGCCTGCGCTGGCGCTGGATCATCCAGGGCCATACCAAACTCATCCTCCCCCACCCGGCCAACGAACCGGACGCCACCCCCGAACTCTACGACCTCGCCGCTGATGAAGAGGAATCCCGCAACCTTGCCCCGGACCACGCGGACCAGGTCCGGGACCTCACCGCACGCCTCAACGCCTGGTGGGCACCGTAAAACCCGCAAAGGCGTCACAGAGTACCTGTTCCCCCATCGAGACGGCCTCTCCTCAGGGCCAAAGGCCCGACCCCATCCCAGCCTGGGGCAACGCCCCAGGAAAAGGCCACCCAGCACCTCCAGGGCTGAAGGCCCGCCCCATCGATGCCCGGGGCGTCTCCCCGCCGACGTCACGACTGAGTCGCCGGCCGGGCGCGGGCGGCCAGCGCCGCCTGGCGCCGGGCCTCAATGGCATCGCCGATTTCCGAGGCGAGGGAAGGCGACTGCTGCAGCAGGGCGTCCATGGCCTCATCGGTGAAGACCACCAACTGCAGATCGCTTTCCGCCACGATCACCAGATCCTCCGATCCGCGGCCGGCGGTGAGGCGGGCGCCGAAACAATCACCCGGAACCACTTCGCCGATGGGTACCGACGCGCCGGAAGGAATGCCGGCCTCAAGACGCGCGCGCCCACCGACGACCAAGGCAAAACCGTTGAAGGGTCGCTGCGGCCCCTGCACCACCTCGCCGGCGGCGAAGCTCACCACCGACGGCCGGGGAGTGCCCTGGGCAAGGGCCGGCCGGAAGCGCGCGTACGGTGCGAGCCACTCCTCCACTGACGGCTGCGGCTTCGAGGCGTCCTCGTCCGGGCCGAATTCGCAGGCCATCGGATACGGGATGGTCAGGTTTTCGCGGCGTATGACATACCACAGGCGCGACATGACCTCGTCGCGGACCGCGGCAAGCTCCGCCTGAGACTCAACCGAAAAACTCAGGCGGTAATTGATCGAGAAGTCGCCGTATTCCATGGTGCGCACCACCGGCGCGGGATCCGCCAGCACCCCAGGCGTCGAACGCAGGAGGCCGAGCAGGACTTCTTTGACCCGGTTGGGCGGGTCGTCGTAGCTGAAGCCGATGGTGACCGCCTCGGTGCGCAGGGGAGTCGGGCGTGAGAGGTTGGCGAAGGTGCCTTTGTAGAGTTCGACGTTCGGGACAATCTGAAGCTCGCGCGTAGGAGTTTCGATGTGAACCGAGCGCCAGTTGATTTCGAGGACGCGGCCGCGGACGTCGCCTACACTCACCCAGTCGCCTACACTCAACGGCTTTTCAAAAAGCAGCATCAATCCTGAAACGATGTTGCCGAGCGGCTCCTGCAGGGCCAGACCGATGACGATCGAACCGAGTCCCAGGGCGGTCAGCGCCGCCGAAACCTCCTGGCCCCAGACCTGCGAGTAGATGACAATGGCACCCAGCGCGACGAGCAGCACCCGGACCAGATCGCGGAAAAGCTTTGGCACCCGCTCGGCGCGCGACGAGGCCCCCGGTTGGCGCCCGCCGAAAACCAGGTCATTGACCACGCCAAGCAGCGCATACAGCAGCAGGATCCAGAAGGTGGATTCGACCAGCCGGGAGGCCACGGCGTCGCGGGGCAGCTCAAGAACACAGCGGACAAAGACAAGGGCGGCGGCCGCGGGGACAACGAGATTGCGCAGGTGGCGCAGGGTCCGCTCGACCGGGTGGCCGCGGCGGCTGCAGAAGGCCATGGCCTCGTTGAGGATCAACAGCGCGAGCGGAAAGCCGGTGGCCAACGCAACCGCGGGCCAGAAATTGCTCAAGTACGATGGCAGAAGATCAATCATAACCGCGGGCATCTGGTCAGGCGGTCACTTCCCAAGCCTCGCCGCCGCCCTTGGCGTCGGTCCGGACCGGCCCCCGGAAATGGAACTGATCACCCAGTCGGTCACGCACCGAGGCGGTCACCCGGATGGCCGCCGCATCGCCGCCCGCCAGGCGCCGGGCCATCGTCACGGTGTCGCCCCAGAGATCATAAAGAAACCGGCGGCGACCGACCACCCCGCCGACCACCGGTCCGGAATTGATGCCCACCGACAGCGAGAGGCCGGCATTTTCATCACGATTGAAGATCGAGAGGATGCGCGCCATTTCCTGGGCGAACTGGACAACGCGACGCGCGTGGTCCGGCCGGTGCAGCGACAGCCCGCAGACCGCGAGATACGAGCCACCGATGGTTTTGACTTTTTCGATGCCCGCCCGTTCCGCGGCTTCGTCAATGGCGCCGATGAGGTCGCCGAGCAGGGCCAGGGTCCGGGCCTCGCCGGCACGCGCGCTGAATTCCTCCATCCCGAGGATTTCGGCAAAGAGCACGGTGACGTCGGCAAATTCGCGGTTCGCCTTCTCATCGCCCTCGAGACGCTGGGCCACGGCGGAGGCCGGCAGGATGCTCAGCAGCAACTCCTGGTTCTCCCGCACCTGGCGTTCCAGCGACTCCTTCTGCGTCCTGATGCTGGCTGACATGTCGTTGAACACCTCGGCCAGCTCACCGAATTCATCCCGCGAACGGACCGTCACCTGCACGTCGGTTTCACCGGCCCCGAGACGACGCGCACCGTCGGCGAGGAGACGCAACGGCCGCGTGAGCCCGTACGCAGCTCCCAGAGCCGCCACCGCCACCAGCAGCGAAAGGCCAGCGGCCGCAATGACCCCGCGGCGGGCAAACGCACGCACCGGCGCCTCCGCTTCGGCCAGATCCATCTCGGCAAGCACACCCCAGCGCAGAGAGTCAAGCTCAAGCGGACCATAGGCGCTCAGCACTTCGCGGCCTCGGTAATCGGTCGTTTCCATGATCCCGGACTGGCCGTTGAGGGCCGCCTCCGCCGTCGGGGACTCAACAGGCAGAACACAAAGGACATTGCCCTGGCGTCGGATCTGGTCGACCAGGCTGGTCGGGACCTTGCTCCCCGCCATCGACTTCAGGAACCCCTCGGGGTCGGAATACATGAAACGCGAACGGCTGCGCATCGTGCCATCCGGCCCGACCAGATACGTCTCGCCCGTCTCGCCCATGCCCTCCTCCTTCCATCGGAAGTTTCCGGTGAGCACGCTGTTGAAGGTATCAATCGGAAACTGCAGCGCCAGAATGCCGGTCATGCGCGCCCCGTCAAAAACCGGACTGAGCGCAAACCCCATCGGGCGCCCGAGGTTCGGGCGGAATGCCTCGAAGTCGACGATCTTGAAGTCGTCGCGGTCCTTCTGCTGCCGCATCGCCCGCACTTTGACACCCAGCAGGGTGCCGGCGTAAGGACCGTTGTCGAGACTGGTGCCGAGCTCCGTCGTCTTTTCGTAGGTATAAATGATGTCCAGGGAATCAGCGTCGATCAGCATCATGTCCTGGAACCCGAAAATCTTGACCGCGCGGGCGAAAAACTTGTGCAGTTCGGCATGCGTCCGGCCGTAGGCGGAGGCGTCCCCCGGCGCCTTTTCCAGGTTTTGTTTGTCTCCGTAGGCCGCGGGATTGGCCACGGTATAGTGGTATTGCAGGTAACGCTCAGCCGGCCGGTTCGGCAGATATTGTTCCACCACCGGGGTGCCTGGCACGTTCCGGTCCAGTTCGGGAATGAAATAATCACGGTAGAAGGCGTCGAGCTGCGCGCTTTCCGCAGGCGGCAGGGTCAGCCCCGCCAGCTCGCGGTGCGCCTCACGGAAAGCCACCATGCCTTCGATGACCGCTTTGCTGTCGGAAATGGAAACGACCTGGTCGCGCAACGATTCCAGCATCGCCTTGAGCGTGGTCGTTTTGGCCACCCGCACGCCCTGCAGCTGGTTGCGCGTGGCGGTCATGAGCGCTTCGCGGGCCGAGCGGTAGCCGATCCACGAGATCACGCCAATCGACAGCAGGCTGACTGCCAGAAGCAGCAGGATCATCTTCGATTGGATACTGAGGCGGTTGAATCCTGGCATGGGAAAAGAGGAATGGTCAGATCGCGGGACGGCACCGTGCCGCGACCGCGCCAGAGACGTCACCACAAAACCGGACATCCCCCCATGCCCGAGGTCCGCGGAGCAGTCCACCCGGTCACCGGGGCATCCGCTCCGGAGCGGGGGCCGGTCTGGTTACCGCATCGCTTCAAAGCGCTTGCGGAGCAGGTCCTTCTGGCTGGCGCCGCCAAGCCGGGCCTGGGTTTCCGCAATGTAATTGAGCTCCATGGCATTTTTGGTCGGGCGCTTGGTCTCGTAAAAAACGCCGTATTTGCCCGGGGCGGGAAGGTCCGCCAGCTGCCACGCGGCTATGTCGCTGGAGGTGTCGTGCTGCGTCTCGTCAATCGTGTCAAAGACACCGCCCTTGCGCGGCACCGCGTCGTCAAAAGCCCCGGGATAAAACATCGTGCACTCGCTCAGGCACTCGACCACCGAAAAGCCGTCGTGCCGGATCGCGCGCTCGAACATTTGATTCATGTGCGCCACCTGCGTGGCGTGGGTGCGCGCGACAAAGGTGGCCCCGGTAGCCAGGAGCTGCTTCATCGGGTTGATCGGGCGGTCAAAGCTCCCCTGGGGGTCGGTCTTCGATTTGCGTCCGACCGGCGAGGTCGGGCTCGTCTGGTTCTTGGTCAGGCCGTAGACGAAGTTGTCCATGACGACATAGGTGAGCCGGATGTTCTTCCGGGCGGCGTGGTTGAGGTGGTTGCCGCCGATCGAGAAGCCGTCGCCATCCCCCCCGAAGACAAAAACATGGAGGTCCGGGCGGCTCAGCGAGATGCCGGTGGCCAGCGGCAGGGCGCGGCCGTGGATGAAGTGGATGCCGTGGCTGTTGACGAAATACGGAAAGCGCGACGAGCAGCCAATGCCCGCGACACAGACAATCTTCTCATGGGGATACTGGAGTTTCTCCAGAACCTTGTAAAAGCTCGCCAACACGGCGAAGTCACCGCATCCCGGACACCACGTCGGATGGTCGGCGGTGAGAATTTTCTTGGTCAGTTTGGCTTCGCCGGCGGAAGCGGCGGTGGCGGAGTCGAGGGTGGCGGCCGGGGCGGTGGCGGACATGACGGGGATTGGGGCTGGACAAAAACTTTGGAAATAAAGCCGGCATCCCCGCCTTGGCCAAGGAAAAATCAGGGAATTAACTTGAAAGAGGACCGGAGACAGCCGGTGCGGGCCGGGAAGGCGTTGATGCACTTGAGAACCTGTGAATGCTCTTATGAACACTCTTCCGATGGGCCACCCCGCAGATGGCACCATGGTTTGCGGTGCGCCCACCTGCGGCCTGTCCGCTCCCCGGAGCCCCCGGCGCATCCCATTGACGGCGATCCGCGTTTTCCTAGGCATGTGTGGATGCCATAAGAATCACTTGACCGGCCGGCTGATCTTCAGCCTGATGGTAGCTGCGGGGCTGGCTTCGTGCGCCGCGCCTTCGGGCCGGCTCCCCTCCGCCCCGCCTGCTACCACGGCCGCTCCATCCGCCAACCGCATGTCCAAGTCCCCGCTGCGCACCGTACCCAAGGTCGACCTGCCCCGTTTCATGGGTGACTGGCGCGTCATCGCCAACATCCCGTATTTCGCGGAACGCAACGCCTACGACTCCGTGGAAAGCTACGCCCTGCGCCCGGACGGCACCATCGCCAACTGGTTTGTTTTCCGTCGCGGGTCGTGGGACGCACCGGTCAAGCGCTTTGATTTTTCCGCAGAGGTTGTCAACACCCAAACCAACGCGGAGTGGCGCGTGCGGTTCCTGCCGATCCTCAAAGTGGCCTACCTCATCATCGACCTTGATCCCGAATACCGGTGGACCGTGATCGGGCATCCGTCGCGCCGATACGGATGGATCATGGCCCGGGAGCGCACGCTGCCCGACGACGTGTACGCCGGCATCCTCCGGCGTCTGGCTGATCAGGGGTATGACCCGGCAAAATTCGTCAAGGTGCCGCAGGTGCCGCCCGGAGGCTCCCCGCCATGACCCGCCTCGCCATCATCGGGTCCGGGATCGCCGGTCTCGGATGCGCGCACTTCCTCCACGCCCGCACCGACCTGACCGTCTACGAGGCCGAAAAACGTCCGGGCGGCCACACCCACACGGTCACCGTGGACGAAGACGGACAGCCGGTGCCGATCGACACCGGTTTCATGGTCTTCAACCATGTCACCTACCCGAACCTGACCCGGCTTTTCCGCGAACTCGGGGTGGAAACGAAGCCGACCGACATGTCGTTCAGCGTGCAGCACACGCCCACCGGCCTCGAGTACAACGGCGGCAGCCTGAATCTGCTCTTCGGCCAGCGGCGCAACTTGTGGCGCCCGCGCCACTGGAACCTGCTGCGCGCCATCCACCGCTTCAACACCGAGGCAGTGCCCGCGCTTGACGACCCGCGCTGGCAGTCAATGACCCTGCGCGAATACGTCGACGCCTGCGGCTACGGCGCGGACATGATGAACCACTATCTGGTCCCGATGAGCAGCGCGGTCTGGAGCACGCCACCGGAAAAAATGGCGGACTTTCCCGCCACCACCCTGCTGCGGTTCTGGCACAACCACGGGTTCCTCGGACTGAGCACCCAGCATCCGTGGTGGACGGTCACCGGCGGCGCCGCCCGCTACGTGGAAAAACTCACTTCGCCGTTCCGAGACCGCCTGCACACCGGCCGCGCCGCCGTGCGCCTCACCCGCCAGGGCGCACAGGTCGAGGTCCGCGCCAGCGACGGCTCCACGGAACGCTACGACAAAGTCATCCTCGCCTGCCATGCCGATCAGGCCCTGCGGCTGCTGGCCGACCCGACTGACCGGGAATCCCGTCTGCTCGGCGCTTTCGCCTACCAGCCGAATACCGCCACCCTGCACACCGACGAAAGCGTCATGCCGCGCACCCGGCGCTGCTGGGCGTCATGGAACTACCGCATCGCCCGCCGGCCGGACGGCGGCGAATGGCCCGAAACCCACTATTGGATGAACCGCCTCCAGGGAGTCTCCGACCGCCGCCAGTACTTCGTGTCCCTCAACTGCCGCGGCCGGGTGGCCCCGGAATCCGTACTCCGCGAAATCGACTACGAACACCCGCTGTTCACCCTCGATGCCATCCGCGCCCAGCGCGAGCTTCCGGACCTTAACCGGATCGCCCCTGACCAGACGACGTATTTCGCCGGCGCCTGGTTCAAATACGGCTTCCACGAGGACGGACTGACCAGCGCCCTGGAATGCGCCCGAGCCCTCACCGGAGAGCCTCTATGGGCGTGACCACCCCGGTACCGACCGCCGCCACACCGGCGCCCCGGCCCACGCCCGGCCCGGCGCGCCCGGACACCGGCCGCTCCCCGGACGTTCCCGGCCCGCTCCGCTCCGCCCTGTATGACTGCTCAGTCATGCACCACCGGCTCGGCCCCCGCGAACACCGGTTCATCCACCACATCTTCATGCTCGCGCTCGACCTCGACGAAATCGACGAGGTCGCCCGACGCGTGCGCGGGTTCTCGCGCAACCGCCGCCATGTCTACGAGTTCCGCGACCGCGACCACCTCACCCGCCCGGAAACCACCTCGGCTTCGCTCAAAGACCACCTGCTCGACTGGATCGCCGACCAGGGGCACCCGCTGCCGGACGCGCCTTCCGACCTCCGCGTCACCCTGGTCACCCTGCCCCGCGTCTTCGGCTACGTCTTCAACCCGGTCTCGTTCTATTTCATCAACGACATCGCCACCGGCCGCCCCCTCGCCGCCGTCGCCGAGGTCCGGAACACGTTCGGCGAAATGAAGCCATATCTGCTGGACACCCCGCAGGACGATGGATCATTCCGGCGTCTGACCCCCAAACACTTTTACGTCTCTCCGTTCTCCCGCCTCGACCTGAACTTCGACTTCAAACTGCACCCGCCCGGCGAGACCCTGGAGATGCACGTCGACGAGTACGACGGCGGGCGGCCGGTGCTGCTCAGCGCGCTGACCGGGCGCCGCCGCCCGCTGACCACCGCCACCCTCTGGGCAGCCACCCTGCGGTGCCCGCTGGTCACCCTCAAAGTCATCCTGCTCATCCACTGGCACGCGCTGCTCCTCTGGCTCAAACGCATCCCCTGGCACCCCAAAGCCGCCGACCCCGGCCTGCAGCGCGACGTCCTGCACCCCCACGCCTCCCTTTCGGGAAAGAAGCCATGAACAACTCCACCGTCGCCGTCACCGATGCCGCCGCCCTCGCCGCCGCTCCCGCCGGCTTCTATCAGCGCCACGTGCTCCACGCCCTCGGCCGCATGTCCGCCGGCTGCCTGCGCCTCGAATTGCCCGACGGCACCAGCCGCGTCATCGGCACCCCCGGCAGCGAGATCAGCGCCACCCTGCGCATCCGCCACGAGGCCTTCTTCCAGAAAGTCATCCTCTTCGGTGATGTCGGCTTCGGCGAAAGCTACGTTGACGGCGACTGGGACACCGACAGCATCGAGCGCGTCATCGCCTGGGCCATTCACAACCTCGACAACACCCCGGCCCTCAGCGGCTCGAAACTGCGCTCGTTCACCCTCAATATCCTGCGCGCCTGGAACCGCTCGCTCCACCTTCTGCGCCCGAACAGCCGCACCACCGCCCGCCGCAACATCGCCGAACATTACGACCTCGGAAACGATTTCTACCGGATCTGGCTCGACCCGACCATGACCTACTCCAGCGCCCTGTTCTCCGCGCCGGACCAGCCGCTCGAGGACGCCCAGCACGCGAAATACGAGGCGCTCTGCCGCCAGCTCCGGCTCCAACCGCACGACCACGTCCTCGAAATCGGCAGCGGCTGGGGAGGATTCGCCTGCCATGCCGCCAGGCATCACGGATGCCGCGTGACCACCGTCACCATCTCGCAGCAACAGTATGATCACGCCCGGGAACGGATCGCCCGCGAAGGGCTCAGCGACCGCATCGACCTGCGCCTTCAGGACTACCGCGACATCCGCGGCACCTTCGACAAGGTCGCGTCGATCGAAATGATGGAGGCGCTCGGCGACCGCTACCTCGAGACGTTTTTCGCCAAAATCCACGAGGTCCTCGCCCCGCACGGCCTCGTCGCCCTCCAGTACATCACCGTGCCCGACTCCCGCCACGCCCAGCTCCGGCGCGGCGTCGACTGGATTCAGAAACACATTTTTCCCGGCTCCCTGCTCCTGAGCCTCGGACGCGTCAATGCCGCGCTGCAGCGGACCGGCGACCTGTTCCTGCACCGGCTCGACGACCTCGGCCTCGATTACGCCCGCACCCTGCGCGAGTGGCACCGCGTCTTCAACGACCGGATCGATGACGTGCGGGCACTCGGCTTCGACGACCGGTTCGTGCGCAAGTGGAACTACTACCTGCAGTACTGCGAAGCCGCCTTCGCCATGCGCAACATCACCGTGGTCCACGCCACCTACACCCGCCCCAACAACCCGCTGCTGCGCGGCAGCACCTGCCCCGTCCCCGCCCGACCATGATCGTCACCCTGCGCCTCGTCTTCATCGCCTTCCTCGCCGCCATCATCGGCACCACCGGATGGGCGTCGTCCGTCGTCGCCCTCTGGGAGACGCCACGCTCCGTCGTCACGCACCCGTGGTTCGTGGCCACCCTCGTCGACACCTACCTCGCCTTCCTCACGTTCTGGCTCTGGGTCGCCTACAAGGAACGCCGCTGGCCGGTGCGCCTCGCCTGGCTGGCCGGCATCCTCCTGCTCGGCAACATCGCCATGGCCATCTACGCCCTCATCAAACTCTTCCGGCTGCCGGCCGATGCCCCCATCGAGCGCCTGCTGCTCAGGGAATCATGACCGCACCGCATCAGCAGACCGCAACGGACCACGCCGCCGCCGCCGCCGCGCTCTCCACCCACGAGCCGGCGGCCGCCGCGCCCCGCCCCTCGTTCTGGCGGCGGCGGATCGTTGATCCGATCGTCCGGCAGCTCGGCCAAGGCATCACTCCGGAAAAAATCGCGCTCTCGATCGCGCTCGGTCTGGTCCTCGGATGCTTCCCGATCCTCGGCGCGGCCACGCTTCTGTGCACGGCGGCCGGGGTGGCACTCCGGCTCAACCAGCCGGTCATCCAAGCGGTCAACCAGGCTGCCTACCCGATGCAGCTCGCCCTGCTCATCCCGCACTACCGGGCCGGCGAATGGCTGTTCGGGACCCCGTCCGTGCCGCTGTCGATCCCGCTGCTGTACGAGCGTTTCGCCGCCGACTGGCGCCAGTTTCTCCAAGACTACGGCCAGCTCGCCCTCCAGGGGATCGCCGTCTGGTGCCTGCTCGCACCTCCGGTGGCCGCCGCCCTATATTACGCGTCACGCCGCCCGCTGCGCGTCCTGTCCCGGGGTCCGGGACGTTAAATTCAGGCGTATCCCATGCTTTCCCTGCTCGCCCTCGGCACCGCCATCGCCGCCACCGCATTCTTCGCGGTGTGGGCGGTCTGCGTCCGCGTGAAAAACTACGGGTTCCTCGACGTCGCCTGGAGCTACAGCGTGGCCGTGCTCGCACCGGTCTACGCCTTGTGGGGGCCGGGTGACCCGTGGCGGAAAACCATCGCCACCGCCATCGGGGTGGCGTGGAGCCTGCGCCTCGGAACCTACCTCTTGCGCCGCGTGCTCGCCCACCACCCGCAGGAAGACCCGCGCTACGAAACCCTGCGGCGCCGCTGGCCCGGTCCGCTCATGTTTCTCGCGTTCTTCGAGCTGCAGGCACTCGTCGCCGTCCTCTTCTCCCTGCCGTTCCTGCTCATGGCCTTCAACCCGCGCCCGGGCCTCGCCCCGGTGGAAATCGCCGGCCTCACCCTCGCCGCCCTCGCCCTCGCCGGTGAAGCACTGGCCGACGCCCAGATGAAACGCTTCAAGGCCAACCCCGCCAACCGCGGCCAGGTCTGCGCCACCGGCCTGTGGCGATACTCGCGCCACCCGAATTATTTCTTCGAAAGCCTCGTCTGGTGGGGGTTCTTCCTCGCCGCTCTCGGCTCGCCCTTCGGGTGGATCACGCTCGCCTGCCCGCTCCTCATGCTTTACTTCCTGCTCAAAGTGACCGGTATCGAGCTGACCGAAGCCCACTCGCTGCGCACCCGCGGTGAGGCCTACCGCCTCTACCAGCAGACGACCAGCCCCTTCATCCCCTGGTTCCCACGGAAATTGTCATGATTCACCTCGACCACCTGCTCGAAGCCGATGTGCTGCCGGACGCCCTGATCCGCCTCGGCATCCGCAAACTGCTCGCCAGCACCCTGCGCGAAAAATCCCGGCCCGGCGTGGAGGAACAACGCGCCGCCCTGCTCGCCCACGTCGCCGACCTCAAATCCCGCGGCATCGCTGAACAAACCCGCGCCGCCAACGAACAACACTACGAGGTGCCCACCCGCTTCTACGAACTCTGCCTCGGCAAACGCCTCAAATACTCCAGCGGCCTCTGGTCCGAAGGCGTCACCTCCCTCGACCAGGCTGAGGAAGCCATGCTCGCCCTCACCAGCACCCGCGCCGACCTGCGCGACGGCCAGCGCATCCTCGAACTCGGCTGCGGCTGGGGGTCGCTCTCGCTCTGGATGGCCGAAAAATTCCCCGCCGCCCGCATCACCGCCGTCTCCAACTCGCGCACCCAGAAACAACACATCGACGCCACCGCCGCCGCCCGCGGCCTGTCCAACCTCTCCGTGGTCACCAGTGACATGAACGTCTTCGACGCCGGCACCACCTTCGACCGCGTGGTCAGCGTGGAAATGTTCGAGCACATGAAAAACTACCAGCTCCTCCTGCGCAAAATCGCCGGATGGCTTGAGCCGGGCGGCTCCCTCTTCGTCCACATCTTCACCCACCGCGAACTGGCCTACCATTACGAGGACCGCGGACCGGACGACTGGATGACCCGGTACTTCTTCTCCGGCGGCCAGATGCCCAGCGACGACCTGCTGCTCTATTTTCAGGACGACCTGCGGATTGAGGAGCACTGGTGCGTGAGCGGCACCCACTACCAGCAGACGGCCGAAGCCTGGCTCCGCAACATGGACGCTCACAAGGCGGAAATCCGGCCGCTCTTCGAGCAGACGTACGGCGCGGACCAGGCCCGCAAATGGTGGTCGTACTGGCGCGTCTTCTACATGGCCTGCGCCGAACTCTGGGGGTATCGCGACGGCAACGAATGGCACGTCTCCCACTACCGCTTCCGCAAACCATGAACCGCCCGGCCCGGATCCTCGCCGCCCTCGCCGCCGCGCTCAGCCTGACCGCACCGGCCGGATGCCGGTCGCTGGTCATCCAGAGCCGCGACGCCCTCGGCCTCGGTCCGTCCGGAGAATCGGTCCACCGCGACGTCGTCTTCGCCCGCCCCGGCGGCCGGGAACTGACGCTCGACCTCTACCTCCCGGCAACACCGCGGCCGGCGCCGCTGGTCGTATGGTTTCACGGCGGTGCCTGGCGCTACGGCACCAAGGAATTCAATTTCCACCTCCGCGACCTCACCCGCCACGGGTTCGCCGTGGCCACTGTCGAATACCGCCGTATCCAACAGGCTCCGTGGCCAGGCGCCGTGCAGGACGCCGAAGCCGGACTGTCGTGGCTGCGGCTCAACGCCGGCCGCTACGGACTCGACCCGTCCCGCGTCTTCCTCACCGGCGAATCCGCCGGCGGCCACCTTGCCGCCGTGCTCGCCTCCCGGCGCGGACGCCCGGACATCCGCGCCGTCTGCCTGCTCTATGCCCCGACCGACCTCACCGCCCTCTGGAAAAAATACGAGGGCTTCGGGCCGACCAACCGGTTGTTCGTCGATTTCTTCGGGCGCGATGAAGCCACCGCCCGGAACCTCGCGCGCCAGGCCAGCCCGGTGGCTCTGGTCCGCCGGAACATGCCACCCACCCTGATGTTTCACGGCGACAACGACTGGATCGTGCCGGTCGCCCAAAGCCGCGCCCTGCACGAGCGCCTGCGCGCATTGGGCGTAGAATCAAAACTTGTCGTCCTCGAGGGCCAGAACCACGCCTTTCCGCTCACCGCCGCCCAGCTCGCCGAGGTCGCCTCGTTTTTCAAAAGCCGTCTGTAATCCGGAATGCCCCGCCCCATCCGACTTCCCGTCACCATGCCCCCGCTCGCCGTCATTTTTTTAACTCTGTGCCTTGCCTTCTGCCCGTCCCGGGCCGGCGGCGCCGACCTCGCCACCCTGCTGCGGGAGGGCGACCGGTTCGATGCGCAGCGGCGGACGGCCGAGGCGCTCGCCGTCTACCGCCAGGCCGAACAGCTCGACCCGAAGCAGGCGGAGGTGCTTCACCGGATCTCCAAACAGCTGGGTGAGTCGATCCAGGATACTCCGGACACCGCCGCCCGCCGGGCCCTCGCCGAACAGGCGCTCGGATACGCCCGCCGCGCCGTGGCCGCCGACCCGCGCAGCAGCAATGCCCACCTCTCGCTCGCCATCTGCCTCGGCCTCATGACCCCGTTCCAGCCGAACAAAGAAAAGATCGCCGCCTCCAAACTCATCGAATCCCACGCCCGGCGCGCCCTCGAACTCGACCCCGCCAACGAACTGGCCCACTACGTCCTCGGCGCCTGGAACCACGGCGTGGCCTCGCTCAACCCGGTCCTCTCCGGCATCGCCCGCGTCGTTTACGGGCGCCTGCCGTCCGCCAGCCACCAGCAGGCCGTCACCCACTTCCAGCGCGCCGTCGCCCTCAACCCGGAGCGCGCCGCCAGCTGGCTCGGTCTCGGCAATGCCCTCGCCAGCCTCGACCGCACTGCCGAAGCCCGCCAGGCGCTGCAGCGCGCCCTCGCCTTGCCGGTGCGCTACAAGGACGATGAAACCACCAAGGCCCGCGCGCGCGAGGCGCTGGCCGCCCTCGATTGATACCACCCACACCCGCGGAAACGTGCCGGTAATCACTGGACATCAGACCGCGACCACATCGCTTTCCCTCATGATGTCCGTCCTGATTTCCGCCCGCCGCCGGCTCACCACCGGGGCCTCCCGCCTCCTCCTCGCCGCCACCCTTGCGGCCCCGCTCGCCCGCAGCCAGGAGGTGCCTCTCAAGGAGCCGGACCTTGCCATCGGCTTCGACGTCACCCGGATCCGCACCGGCCACCTCGAAGCCAACGCCCGGGGTCAGGTCGAGCCGCTGGCCGCCCCGGTCATCGTCACCGTCCAGAACCGCAGCGGCATCACCCTGACCACCGCCGCCGAAATCACCGGCAAAGACCACGAGCGCGCCTCCGCCGAGCTGGTCAGAACCGAGGACACCCCCAACGGCCAGGAAATGCATCTCAAGGTGTTCGGTCAGCGGCCGACCTTCGACGACAGCGAGGTCTTTCTCACGGTCACCCTGCGCCACGGCGAAACCGTCAAGGCGTCCCGCTCGGTGCCGGTACGGGTCTCGGTGCCGGCGCTGCTCAAGCTCGAGGGCGACGTGCTCTACGACGGCCCGGCCCGCCCCGGTCTGGTCCACCGCGCCCTCAACATGCGCTCCACCCCCAAGGCCGCCGTCTCACACCCGGAGGCCCGCCTCGCCGTCATGTGCCTGCACGACGTCCCGCTCACCGTGCTCGACCAGTACGGTGATCCGTTGCCGCCGGCCTTCGCCGGGGCCCCGGTCATGGCCGCGCTCGGTCAGGGCGACTACGAGGCCACCAACCGATTCCTCCGCGAGGACGGCAGCTTCATCGACAGCATCGGGTTCTGGCAGTTCGTCGGCGGCGTCGACGACATGACCGTCGACCCCGGCCGCTCCGAGGTGCAGAAGTTCCTCAGCACCCCGCCGCCACCCTGCACCGACCCGCAGTACACCACTTACGAGCCGATCCTCGTGGAATACCAGGTCGGCGGCTACCCGCTCGGCGCCTACCAGCGCCAGGTCACCCTCCGGGACAGCGGCGACGACCACAAACCGGAAATGCGCATCGTGTTCAATCCGGTCGAAGAGGCGCCCGCCCCGGTGCCCGCCCCGAAATAATCCGCGCTGGCCAAAGCGTGCCCACCGTATTCCTGTCCGAAACACCCCGTCCGCCCATGTCCCGCCGATCGTTCCGCACCCTGCCCGCCGTCCTCCTCGCCCTCGCTGGCTCCGCCTGGGGCCAGTTCGGCCAGCCCGCCAAGGTGGCGGTCTCCCTGGTCGCGGAAGCCCGCGTCGTCGAGGCCGGCCGGCCGTTCACCGTCGCCCTCCGCCTCCAGCACCCGCCGGGTGTCCACACCTACTGGATCAACCCGGGCATCGGCCAGGCGACCAAAATCGAATGGAAACTGCCCGACGGCTGGCAGGCCGCCCCGCTCGTCTGGCCGATCCCCAAGGTCTATGACAATGGCGCCGGGCCCAGCCACATTCACGAGGGCGATACGTTCCTGCTCGCCGATCTCACCCCGCCCGGCAGCTTCACCGACGGCACCCGCGCCTCGCTCGGCGGCAAGGTGACATGGTTCGAGTGCACCGAGGAAAACTGCATCCGCGCCACCGGCGACGTCACCTGGACCGTGACCGCAGGTGCCGCCGCCGTACCGGACCCGTCCATGCAGGCGGCCTTCGACGCGGTGCGCGCCCAGCAACCGCGGACGACCGAAGCCTGGAATATCGAATCTTCTACCACCGCGGAGTCCGTCACCCTCACGCTCACCCCGCAGGCCGGTGCCAACCCGGACCCCGGTGACATCTACTTTTTCGAAAGCGCCAATACCGTCGAACTCGGAGATCCCAAGGTGGAGAAAAAAGACGGCCGCTGGACCGTCAGCGTGGCCCGCACCCGTACCGATCGCGATCCCGCCGGATTCCTCCACGCCCGCAACGGCTGGCTGGCCGACGGCTCGCTGCCGGCACTCGCCCTGCCCCTTGGCGCTACGGCTGCCACCGAGCCCAAACCGGCAGCCGGCACCGGAGCCGGAGCCGGCACCCCACCACCGCCCGCCGCCACCGGCCCTGACGGCAAGGCGGTCCTACCCGCCGCCACCCTCGCGGCCATGGACGCCATCATTCCGAAGACGGGACCGAAATTCGTCGATCTGAGCGGCGCCGCCCAGAAGGAACTGACATTCCTGTGGGCCCTGGTGCTCGCTGCCGTCGGCGGATTGATCCTGAATGCCATGCCCTGCGTGTTTCCGGTGCTCGGCCTGAAGGTGCTTGGGTTTGTCCAGCAGTCGGGCGAGGACGCGCGCAAGGTGCGGATGCACGGTCTGGTTTTCACGCTCGGCCTGCTGGTGACGATGTGGGCGCTGGCCGGCGTGCTTATCGCCCTCAATGCCACTGGTGAGCGTCTCGGCTGGGGATTCCAGCAGCAGTCACCGGGGTTCATGGCGTTCATCATCGCCCTGCTCTTCCTGCTCGGTCTCAACCTCGCCGGCGTCTTCGAATGGGGCAGCGGCCTCACCGGCGTCGGCGGCGGACTCATGGAAAAACAAGGACTGGCCGGCTCGTTCTTCACCGGCGCCCTGACCACCCTCGTCGCCACCCCCTGCAGCGGTCCGTTCCTCGGCGCGGCCATGGGGTTCACCCTGCGCCAGCCGGCTCCCCAGGCCCTCGTCCTCTTCACCTCGTTCGGCCTCGGCATCGCCCTGCCCTACCTTGTGCTCTCGCTCTTCCCGCGCCTCGTCAACCACCTCCCGCGCCCCGGCGCCTGGATGGAAACGTTCAAAGTGGCCATGGCCTTTCCCATGCTCGCCACCGTCATCTACTTCCTCCACTCGTTCGGCGCCCAGACCGGCCGCAGCGGCGTCACCATGATGATCGTCGCCCTGCTCCTGCTCGCGCTCGCCGCCTGGATCTACGGCCGCTGGACCGCACCCCACCGGTCCGCCGCCGCCCGCCGCAGCGGCCTGATCGCCACTGCCCTCGCCGTGGCCGGTTCGGTCTGGGCCGCCCGCGACGCCGTGGCCGCCAGACCGGAAACCGCCCCGCTCAACAGTCAGATCGCCCAGCTCAGCGCCCAGCTCGAACACGCCCTGGAAACCGGCGGCAAACTGCCCGCTGACGCCGCCGCCGCCACCACCGGCCCCGGCGGCCTGGCCTGGGAACCATGGTCGCCGGAACGCGTCGCCGCTCTGCGCCAGGAAGGTAAAATCATCTTTGTCGACTTCACCGCCGAATGGTGCGCCACCTGCCAGGTGAACAAAAAGGTCGTTTTCAAATCACCCGGCTCGGAAAAGGTCGCCGCCACGTTCGCCCGCCTCGGTGCCGTCGCCCTCAAGGCGGACTGGACCAACGACGACCCCGTCATCGCCGAATTTCTCTTCCGCAACGGCCTCTTCGCCATCCCGGTCAACTTCGTCTACCCCGCCGACCCCTCGCGCCCCCCGATCATGCTGCCCGAAGGATTCCTCACCCAGGGACACGTCATCGAAGGGCTCGAAAAAGCGCGATAAAACCCGCCTCCACCGGAGTCCATCGCACCCCGCGCTCCTCGCCGCAGCAGGAACTCCGGATGATCCCGCCCGGAGCCTGTCAATGACGCCCGGGCCTCGTGCCTCTCCCGCGGCTCGGCGGACAAAACACCCGCGCCAGGACCGGAATGAGCGGAAAAAAGATGCCGGCGGACCCTTTTGGTCCGCCGGCATCCGGAAATGAACGGGCAGCGTGCGCCCGGCTCAGCTGTAGCTCGCCTGCTGTCCCTTGATGTCGCGCTTCTTGATCCAGGGCATAAGCGCGCGGAGCTTGGCCCCGGTCTTCTCGATCGGGTGCTTTTCACCGTCCTTGAGGAGCTTGTTGTACGTCTTGTATCCGCCTTCGTACTCCTTGATCCAGCCTTTGGCGAATTTGCCGTTCTGGATGTCCTTGAGTGCCGCCTTCATGCGCTTTTTGACGCCGGCATCAATGATCTTCGGACCGACCGAAACATCGCCCCATTTCGCCGTCTCGGAAATCGAGAACCGCATGCCGGCAATGCCCGCCTCGTTCATCAGGTCAACAATCAGCTTCAGCTCGTGCAGACACTCGAAATAGGCCATCTCCGGCGAATAGCCGGCCTCCACCAGCGTCTCAAAGCCGGCCTGGACCAGCGCGCTGCACCCGCCGCACAGGACGGTCTGCTCGCCGAACAGGTCGGTCTCGGTCTCCTCCTTGAAATCCGTCTCAATCACCCCGGCGCGCGTGCCGCCCACGCCCTTGGCCCAGGCCAGCGCGATCTTCTTGGCGTCCTTCCCGGGGTTCTGATACACCGCGATGAGCGCGGGCACACCTTTGCCTTCGGTAAACTGGCGGCGGACGATGTGTCCCGGGCCCTTGGGAGCCACCATGATCACGTTGACGTCCTTCGGCGGCACGATCGTCTTGTAGTGGATCGAAAACCCGTGTGAAAAAAGCAGGGTCTTGCCCTTGGTGAGGTTCGGCTCAATGTCTTTCTTGTACGCCGCCGGCTGCTTGGTGTCCGGCAGACCGACCATGATGACATCAGCCCGCTTCACCGCCTCGGCCGTGTCATAGACTTCGAATCCGAGCTTCTTGGCGACGTCGCGGGATTTCGAGCCCGGATACAGGCCGATGATCACCTTCGCCCCGCTCTCCTTGAGGTTGAGGGCGTGGGCATGGCCCTGGGAGCCGAAGCCGAGCACGGCCAGCGTCTTGCCTTTGAACACGCCGAGGTCAGCGTCCTTGTCTGTGTAGATTTTAGCCATAAATGTCAGTGGTCGTCGTGGATCGTGGAGTGGAAGGAGAAACAGAATCAGAAGTGAGGGCGCCCGGGCGGCCCGGGAACGCGCCCGCTCCGGCCCCCGTCCGGCCATGACCTAGGTCGAGACAATCTTTCGAGTCAAGCCGGTGGCAATCGGCAGCGCGATCTTGCCGGTGCGCGTCAGATCCTGGATGCTGAATCCGTCCATCAGCTGGATGAATTTTTCAATTTTGCCGGTGTCGCCGGTGATCTCGATGGTCAGCACCTCGGGCGCGACATCAATGATCTTGCCGCGGAAAATGGTGCAGAGTTCGATGACCTCGGCCCGGGTCTTCGAGTTCACATTGACCTGCAGCAACACCAGTTCGCGCTCCACCGACTCACCCTCGCGGAAATCAATAACCGTGATGACGTCGATCAGCTTGTCGAGCTGCTTGATGATCTGATCGACCACCTTGTCATCCTTGGCATTGACCACCAAGGTCATGCGGGAAATGGTGGGATCATGGCTGGGGCCGACGTTGAGCGAGTGGATATTGAACCCGCGTCCGCTGAACATCCCGGCCACGCGGGCCAGGACGCCGAATTTGTTTTCGACGAGAACGGAGATGGTGTGACGATGCATAGGGCCGCTTCCGACAAGGCGGACAAAGGGCGCACAGACTGGCCATTCCCTCCCGCCGGTCAACCGAAATCAGCGCCGCCCCGGCCGCCGCCAGACAGCAGCGAAGGCCCGGCACCCTCCGGGGACCCACCCGCCGCCCGGGGCTTCGGGGTGGTCACAAACGGAGCGCGCAGGTACAGCGGCTCGGGGGTGGCTGCGGCAAGGGCGGCACGCTCGGACGGCGTCAGCTCGGCCACCCGACGGGCCAGCCAGCCGGCCGAAGGAATGACCCGCATCGCCTGCGCCACCGGCAGTCGGTCATCAAACGTCCGGACGGCCCCTCCGCCGGTGCGCGCCGCCAGCTCCCCGGCCTCGACAATAACCGGCGGCCCGGCCAGCCGCCCGTCAGTCACCTCCGCCAGAAAAAATCCGCCGCGCCGCGCATCACCAACGATCACACCGGAGTCTCCGGGCAGGTCGCAGGCGGTCAACGACGGCCAGCCGACCAGCGGAATGCCCGCCGCCAGACTGATGGCCAGTCCGGCCGCCAGCGCTACCCGCACGCCGGCATAGCTGCCAGGTCCGGTGCCGACGGCAATCAGGTCGGGGGTGGCAGTGTCCAGCGCCTGCCCCAGCGGCCCGAATAACAGAGAGTTGTGCGACCGGTCGGACTGAAACGTCCATTCCCGGACTACCGCACCATCGCACCATACCGCGACGCTGGCGCGGGGCGTGGAGGTTTCCAGGGCAAGGATGGTCATGGGCGGCGGTGGCGGAAGATCAGGAGACCGGCGGCGGATCCAGCCGCTCGACCCCGCGGGAGCCGTCGTCAAGCACGCTCAGGCGCCACCACTCGGTGTCGGAGGGCAGAAGCGCAGGAAACAAGTCCGCCCACTCCACCACACAGACGCCCCCGGCATCCAGATACTCGTCCCAGCCGAGGCCCAGCACCTCGTCCGGCGTCCGCAGGCGGTAGAAATCAAAATGATACATCGGCAGGCGCATGCCGGGCCCGGTGTATTCGTGCACCAGGGTGAAGGTCGGACTGGTCACCTCGCCGGTGAACCCGAGGCCGGCCGCCAGTCCTTTGCTGACATGCGTTTTGCCGGCCCCCAGCCCGCCCACCAGCGCCACCACCGCACCAGGCCGCAAACCGGCCGCCCGCGCCCGACCGAACGCGATCGCTTCGTCTTCGCTGGCCAGCCGGCGGATGGTCACAAATGGGCGATAATCCGCGCCGCCCGGAAGGCAAGCGCGGCGTGAGCGCGTCCGCTCAGCCGCGCACGTGGCGGCGGACCCACGAGGAAACAAGATCACCGGCAAAAACCAGCGACGCCCCAAGCAGAACAAAAAAGATCATTTCATCATACCGGTCGGCCGCCCGCGTGTCCTTCACCAGCCTGCCAAGGGTACTCACTCCCAGAATGCCCAGCACCGTGCCTTCACGCAGGCAGGTCTCCCAACGATAGAAGAAATACACGAGAAACCGCGGCAGCGAGACCGGAACCAGCCCGACCACCAGGACCTGGGCCCGCGTGGCTCCGAGCGCACGCAGGCCCCGGGGCACCGGGGCCTCGGCATTCTCGACAATTTCCGCCCCAAGGCGCCCGAGAATGCCCGCATTGTGCAGCGCCAGCGCCAGAATCGCCGCCCAGAACTGGTCGCTGACAAACGCGATGAACACAAAGGCCCAGACATACTCCGGCAAAGCACGCCCGAAAATCAGCACCAGTCGCGAAAGAGCGACCACCGCTTTCCACCCCCAGCGGACCAGCGGATGGGTCGTCGCCGACGACGGCAGAAACGGATGCGCGGTGGCCAGCGAGCGCGCCGCCAGGGGCGCCAGCAGCCAGGCCAGCACCCCGGCCAGAACAATCGCCACCACCGAAACCGCCAACGTGTTCAACGCCGCCCGCAATCCGGGATGAGGCCCGGAGAAAAGCAGGTTCTGCGCCCACACCCCCACCGCCGGCCACCACCCTTCCCCCTGCTGCACCGGCCATGGCAGGATTTCCCGACCGAAACGCCGCAAATTTTCCAGCCGCTGCGCCCAGCCCATGTCGTCCAACCCGAATCCGCCGGTCAGCCAAGCCCACACGACCCCGGCGGCCAGCAGCCATCCGCTCGCCGCCAGCCAGCGCGGGTGGCGGCCGCCAGCGCCCGGCCCCCGCGTCATCGCCCGGCGCACCGCACCGCTCCAGAAATCAAAAACCAGCACCAGCGCCAGCAGCGCATACAGATAGGTCCAGACTTCGCGGTAATGCAGGTTTTCAAACGAGAGCGCCAGCGAATGCCCGAGCGTCGCCACCCCGAGAAAACCCAGCACCGCCGCCGAACGCAGCCCGCATTCAAAGCGGTACAGCGCATACGCACACACCTCCGCCGCCACTCGCGGCAGCAGCCCGAGGAAATAAAAAGACACCGGGCCGGCCCCGAACGCGCGGAAGGCGGCCCGCGTATCCTCCGGCGATTCCTCGCACATCTCGGCAAACACCTTGGCCAGCGTTCCGGTGTATGGCAGCGCAATCGCCAACGCCGCCGTCAGCGGTGTCAATCCGAAGGCCGCCAGAAAAACCGTCGCCCAGATCAATTCGTGCACCGAACGCAGCAGGGTCATCACCCCGCGCGCCACCAGCCACAAGGCCCGCGGACCACGCCGCGCCCGCGGCGTCTCCGGCCACCAGCCCGAACAGGCGAAAAAACCCAGAATCAGCCCGCCGACCAGACTCAGGCTGACCGCCGCCAACGCAATCCGCAGCGTGTTCACCGTCGCCGCCGCCACCCGGACAAGAAACGGCGCTGCCTCCGCAGGCAATCCGCTCCGGTCTTCGTAATCCCACGCCGGCGCCAGCGCGCCGGCAAAAAAACGCCCCGCCAGCTCCCACCCGCCACGCCCCGGCAGCAGTCCGCGCCACGTCAGATCCAACCAGCCCGCCGCCAGCACCGCCAGCACCACCAGCGCCCCCAGCACCATCCGCCGCACCGGCCACGGCCGCGCCTCAGGCAACTTCGGCGCGTCTGTCATCATCCATTTCTCCTTCGCTCAGTTCATACAACGCCCGGAATTCCGCCTCGCCCACTTCCCCGGATGGCCGGTCAAAAACCACCCGCCCGCCACGCAACCCGACCAGCCGCGGGAAAAACTCCCGCGCCAGATCCAGCTGGTGCAGGCTGACCACCAGCGTCAATCCATCCTCCACCGAGAGGCGCGTCAGCAACGCCAACACCGCCCGCGCCCGCGCCGGATCCAGGCTGGAAACCGGCTCGTCCGCCAGCACCCCGTCCGGCCGCTGCCACAGCGCCCGCGCAATCGCCACCCGCTGCTGCTGGCCGCCAGACAACCGGTCGGTCCGCGTCTCCGCCCGGTCACCCAACCCGACCCGCCCAAGCAACCGGTCGATCGCCTCACGCGACCCGCGGTCGGGCCAGAAGACGTGCCGCACCGCCCGGACAAGCCCGAACCGGCC
This sequence comes from Verrucomicrobiales bacterium, assembly GCA_023253495.1. Classification (GTDB taxonomy): domain Bacteria; phylum Verrucomicrobiota; class Verrucomicrobiia; order Verrucomicrobiales; family V1-33; genus CAJBME01. The sequence continues at coordinate 2,445 of JALRGF010000717.1, read as the reverse complement.
AATGCGTCCGGCCGCCACATTCTGCCGCGCCCGCAGATTCGGCACCAGGCCGAGCTGCTGGTGGATGAACCCGATACGGGTGCGCAGCGCGCGTACCTCATCCTCCCTCAGGCCCCCCAGATCACGCCCGTCCACCGAGACCCGGCCCCCCGACGGCATCGCCGCCGCCGTCAATACCCGCAGCAACGTGCTCTTGCCACTGCCGCTCGGCCCCACCAGCGCCAGACGCTCACCACGCCCGACCGCCATCGTGCACGACCGCAGCGCCTCCAGGTTCCCGAATCGAACCGTCACCTCATCAAGCGCAAAAAAGGGCATCGCCAAGAGTGCAGAAGAACTCGCGGAAAAACAAGCAGAGGGGCGTACCGATCCGATGCCCTGGAAAAAACACCCAGGCAACATGAACCGGCTCTCCCCCGCCCGGTCCTCCCGCGCGCGCCCCACTCTTACCGAACCAGTCCCAGTTCGCGGCAGACGTCCTCCACCGCCGCATAATCACTGTTCTTCGCCTCAATAAGCGCTTCGCGCGGAAACGCCTTCAATAACTCGGGCTTCTCCGTGGTCATGCCGATCAACGCCGCCCTCAGCTTCTCCGTGAAACCGGATCCGAAATCGGCGTCGACCGCCGGATGCACGGTGAAATTGTAGTCCGGATACGCCGGCGTCTCCCACACCACCCGGCAGACGCCCGCATCGGTCGTGCCCGCCGCCACCCGCTTGTTGTACACCGTGTAATCCACCACCCCGGCCTGCACCTGACCGGCCTCCACCAGCTCACACGTCTTGTCATGACTGCCGGAAAAAATCGGTTTTTCGGCAAAAAACTGGTCCTCTGTCTTCCCTGTCTGTTGCCGGATAAACCACGATGGCATCACCCGCCCCGACGTCGACGTCTCCGCCCCGAAAGCAAACTTCAATCCGCCCAGCGCTTCCGGAAAGGTCTCGGACGGCTCCACTCCGGAATCTTTGTGGGCGATGAAAAACGACCGGAATGCCGTGTCCTCCTGCCCCTGCACGATCGCCTGCGCCCCCGGCACCGCCGCCCGCGCCTGCACCCCGGTCACCCCGCCAAACCACGCCAGCTGAATCTGCCCGTTCTTGAACATGTCGACCGACGCCTTGTAATCAGAACTCGGTACAAATTCCACCGGCACACCCAGCACACCCGCCAGATACGCCGCCATCGGATCAAACTTCGCCTTCAGCTCCGTGCTGTTCTGGTTCGGGATGGCCGAAAACCGCAACGTCTTCACCGGCCCGGACACCGGTCCCGCCGCCGGTGCAGCCGTCTCCGTGCGCGGCGAACAGGAGGCCAGCACCAATGCGCCAGCCGACACCAATCCGAGAAAGACCGATCGTTTCATAAGAATCATTCAAAGCGGTGCCAGTACCGCCACAGTGGACACCGTGACACGGAATCCCGCGCTGGCCAAACATTTCTGCCGGCAACGGTCCGGACACCGCGTGACAACCACCCACCCGGTCACCCACGAGCGCCTTGCAGGTCGGAATCCCTATCCAGCGGCCATTAGAAGTCCCCTCAGCGCCCCTCAACTCCAGTTCCGCAGTTGGGGAGATGATTCCGTGGGCATCCGGCTCGTCCCTCTTGCGCAGCCGGCTTTCCTTCACGCTCCGAGCAGCAGGCGCGCCGGATTTTCCAGGCATTCCTTCACTCGGACGAGGAAGGTGACCGCCTCCCTGCCGTCGACCACCCGGTGGTCGTAACTGAGCGCCAGATACATCATCGGACGGATCACCACCTGCCCGTTTACCGCCACCGGACGCTCCTGGATGGTGTGCATACCAAGGATGCCGGATTGGGGCGGATTGAGGATCGGGGTGCTCAGCAGACTGCCGTAAATACCACCGTTGCTGATGGTGAAGACGCCGCCCTGAAGGTCTTCGATCACCAACTTGCCATCCCGCGCCTTTTTCGCGGCATCGGCAATGGCCTGCTCAATGTCGGCAAAACTCCTGGTATCACAGTCACGGATGACCGGTACCACCAGCCCCTTGTCGGTGCCAACGGCCACCCCGATGTCGTAAAAATGATTCTGGACCAACTCCTCGCCCTCAAGGCGGGCATTGACCTGCGGGACCGACTTGAGCGCGTCGACCACCGCCTTCACGAAGAATGACATGAAGCCCAGCTTGAGGCCATGGCGCGCCACAAAGCTGTCCTGCAACTGCTTGCGCAGGGTCATCACGGCCGACATGTCGGCCTCATTGAAGGTCGTCAGAATCGCCGCCGTCTGCTGCGCCGCCACCAGATGGGTCGCAATCTTCCGACGCAACGGAGACAGCCGGGTGCGCGTCGTGCGGCGGTCCGACGACGGTTGGACCGCCCCTTCCTCAGACCGCGCCGCCACCGCGGGAACGCCACCCGCCGGCAGGAAAATCGCGGGCAGGGGGGGCGGCGCGACCACCGCGGCCGCCGGGAGCGGC
>JALRGF010000673.1 GCA_023253495.1 Verrucomicrobiales bacterium | reverse complement strand
GGTCAGCCGGTGCGCTACGTTTTCGGGCCGGAGGGTCGTTCGTCGCTGACCCTGCGCCGGTCAGTCGCCGGCGCTCCGTTCACCAGCCTGATGGGGGCGGTCCGGCTCAATGCCGGGGGCCCGGAGATTTCGGAAATCGATGGCACTCTGTGGTCGGCGGACGCGTATTTCACCGGCGGCACGCCGTTCACGCAGTCGTACACCTACGGGTTTTCCAATTCGACGCTGAACGACACTGGGCGCGGGGATCCTTCGGGCTTTTCCTATGCGCTGCCGGTGGCCAATGACACGTACGACGTCACCCTGCGCGCCGCCGCCTCCCAGTCGGTCGTTCAGTCGGTCTCGGTGAATGGCGGCGCCGCCCAATCCTGGTCGGTGGCCGCCGGCCTGAATGCGGTGGACAAGACGCTGGCGATTTCCGGCCTCGCCGTTGACACCGGACGCATCAACCTTGCCATCAACCGCACCGGCGGCACCCTCCCGGACGCCGTGGTCACTGCGGTGGAGGCGGTTCCGGTGGAACGGCCGTTCACCGCGCTGCGTGTGCGCCGGGTCGGCGGGCAGCTGTCGTTTGATTTCCAGTCGGTCGCCGGTGTCTGGGTGGTCGCGGCCACGGTGCCGCTGGCGCCTGACGGGCCGGCGTCTCGTGGCGGCGTGTTTGTCGCCACCGACGCGCCGCAGTCGGTGCGCATCGGCTTCGATTACCTACTGCTCGCCGACCCCGGTCAGGCCAATCCACAGACGGCTGCGCTGCGGCTGACGGAAATCATGTACCAGCCGGGCGAGGGAGGCGCGGAATACCTCGAACTGACGAATGTCTCGAGCGAGCCGCTCAGCCTGGCCGGCGCCAGCTTTGCCGAAGGCCGGCCGGTGGCCGCTCTCACCTTCGGCAACGATGTCCTGCAACCGGGCGAGCACGCGGTGGTGGTGGGCGATCTGGCCGCTTTCCGCGCGCGTTACGGGCCTTCGCCCCGCGTGCTCGGCGTCTGGGCGTCCGGAGCGCTCAACAACGCCGGCGAAACCGTCATCCTGCGCGACGCCGCGGGCAATCCCATCCACGATTTCGCCTACGGGACGACCGTCCCCTGGCCGACATCGCCCCGCGGCCTCGGGCCGTCGCTCGAGGTCATCAACACGGAGGGCGATTACAACGACCCCCGCAACTGGCGCGCCAGCTTCGAGCCGCAGGGGAGTCCGGGGGTGCCCGGGCTCGGACGGGACACCGACGGCGACGGTCAGTCGGACGGCGAGGAACAGCTCTTCGGAACCAACCCGGCCGACCCGAATTCCAGGGCCCAGGCCACCGCCACCATCGGCGGCGACGGTCAGGTCCGGCTGTCATGGCCCAGCGTGAACGGGCGGTCGTACCGCGTCGAACGCACCTTCGACCTGCGCGTCTGGATCACCGCGCAGACGGTAGTGGCGGCCGGAGCGTCTTCGGAGTATGTCGAGCCGGCCCCGGCCGGTCAGACGCACCTGTACTACCGCGTGGTCGCCCTGCCGTGAGCCGGCAGGCCGGCCCGGGCCGCGCGCCTTCCCGCCGAGATTCCGATCCCCATGCCTGCCGCCCTGCTTTTTGATGACACCTGCCTGCTCCACCTCACCGGCGACGGCCACCCCGAGCGGCCGTCGCGGCTGGAGGCGGTGCGCACGCAGCTGAAAAAGGACGGGTATTTTGACCCGGCGCCCCGCATCGATCCGCGCCCGGCGACCGACGCGGAACTCTGCCTGGTGCACACCCCGCCCTACGTCGCCACCGCCATCGCGGAAATCGAAACCGGGGTGAGCCAGCTCAGCACCGGCGACACCCATGTCGGCGGTCCGGGATCACTCAAAGCGGCGCGGCACGCGGCCGGCGGTGTGCTTTCAGCTGTCGATGCCGTGGTGTCCGGCCGCCACCGCACCGCCTTCTGCGCGGTCCGCCCGCCCGGCCATCACGCCACGCCGTCGCGCGGCATGGGGTTCTGCGTGTTCAACAACGTGGCCCTGGCCGCACGCCACGCGCAGAAAAAACATGGCCTCGGCAAGGTCGCCATCATCGATTGGGACGTGCACCACGGCAACGGCACTCAGGACGCCTTCTACGACGCCCCGGATGTGTTCTTTTTTTCCAGTCACCAGTCACCGTGGTACCCGGGCAGCGGCCGCCGCGAGGAAACCGGCCGCGGTCCGGGCCTCGGCACCACCATGAACCGCCCGCTGCCCGCCGGCACCGGGATCAAGGAACTGCGCGCCGTCTTCACCGATGACCTGCTGCCCGCGCTCGACGCTTTCAAGCCGGAGCTGGTGCTCGTGTCCGCCGGGTTTGATTCACGCCTTGGCGACCCGCTCGGCCAGTTCACCCTGGTCGACGAAGACTTTGCCGAACTGACCGCCCTGCTGCGCGAAGTGGCCGGCCGCCACGCCGATGGCCGGGTGCTTTCCGTCCTCGAGGGCGGGTACAACCTGCGCGGGCTCGGTACCGCCGCCAGCGCCCACTACGCGGCCCTCGGGTGAGACTCCATCCTCACGCGAAGACAACGAGAGTCGGATGTCCACCCGGATCTGGTGTGAAATCGGTGAGTCAGGAGGTGGCGGAGTGGGCAGTTGATGGCGAGCCGGTGCTGCCGGACGCAGCCGGTGCCGGCGGGCCGGCGGAGTGGGTGTCCCGGACTGGTTGAGCGCTACAGCCTGACGACTCCAGGAAGGTGTGTGGAGGCTTTTTCGAATGTCACGAGGTCCAGGCCGCTGGCAGCATATTCCGAGTGAATAAGCCGGTCGATGAATCCGGGTTTGGCCGTCGCCAGGCCCTTCATCGCGAGTGCATCCAAAACCCCCGATTGAACCACGAATGTGGGTTTGGAAAGCAGGATGGAAAGTCCCGCCAAGACTTCGGCTTTTGGTATCCCGTAGTGATGCTGACAGGCGAAATAAGTTTCAGCCACCACGAGGTTGGATACCTCACACGACGGATCCCGATTCCTCGACCTCCGCGAGGTATTCACGTGCGAGAACAGCCAGCGAAGCGGGTTGGCCGGTGAGCAATCGCATGAGGACGGAGGTGTCCAATCCGGCACGTATTTCAGGCCGGTTCATTCCAGTTGTCCACGATGTGCTCGCGCATGGTTTTCATGGAATGATCGCTCACACCCCCCGGAACCAGGTGGGCCAGCGGAGCTTTGAAATGGCGCCAGTCCACTGAGGGCGGCGGCGTTACCTTACCCTTCCGGTCACGCAGCCATTGCTCGAACAGGCTGATCGTCACCTCCCGCAACGTGCGCCCTTCCCGGGCGGTTTCCGCTTTGACCTCGCGATACAACTCATCAGGGATCTGGAATGTGGCTTTCATCGGTACAGTTTGCTGAGAACGAAAAGCGGAAAACTGACCACCAGCAGGGCCACGGCTGGAGCCAGCGACAGGGGCCAGAAATTCCTGGTGCACGTGTCGTACACATCGTGCCCGTACATGTGCCAGAATTCTTTTCCCAGAGAATAGGTCATGACCCAGGCGGTGGCTCCACCGGCCGCGGTCAGGGCTCCCAGAATTATCATGGTCCAGCGCGCGCACAGGGCGACGGCCACGGCGGCACTCCCCGCGCCCAGCCCGCCGACCAGGATGGTCCATCGATAGGCATCCCAGTACGGGAACACAAGTGGCGGGAGCCATGGGTGCGGTCCCGCGTTGGCCTTGATGAGGACCGGTGCCCCGCGCACCAACTCCCCGCCCCACCAGAGCACGGCCAAGGCCACGGCGGCCAGTACCCCCACCGGCACCCATCGCCCGCCGCGCCGCAGACGGTCCTCCACCCAGCCTGCCGCCCGTGCCGCTCGGCCCAGCCTCCCGGAGGCCTCCCGCTCGGCTCGTCCGAGCACCGCGGCGCGTGCCAGCAGGAAGAGATATGCCGCGCCAAATCCGACATTGGCCACCACGCCCGCGTCCTCGGCGTCGATGCCCACACTCATCCCCAGGAACACGGGAAAACGGACCCATTCACCCTTCGCCGCCGGGTCCATCAGCGCCAGCACCAGTACCTGAACGACCAGTAGCCCGAGCATCGCCAGCCGATCCCGACCGCGAAACCGGGTCACCCAGAAATACCCGAGCGGAACCAGCACGCTGCTCGCGAAGTACACAAAGGCGATCACTCCGGGTTCAACGGAATCACAGGCTTCCAGAGCGGCCTCCGTTACCTCCATGACCGTGACCGCCATTCCGACAGGCTACCGGAGCGCCCCCTGAGTGTCAAGGTTTGGAGAGCATCCATTGCCAGGCAGGGAGGATCTGGATGGGAGCGGGGACGCCGGGGAATGGCGTGCGGGACTCGGCGGTGAGGATGAGCTGGCGGGCGCACGGATGCTCGGTGGCGGGCAAACTGGTGGTCGAGAACAGCGGCTTTTTTGGTGGAAAGGGCGGCGGGATGGGCGGGGATGTCGAGGCCGTGATGGCGAAGGAACTCCAGGAAGCTGAAGGGGTGAAGGGTGATCTCCCAAGCGCGGCCGCGCATGGAGGTGGCGATTTCCCGGCTGAGGAGTTTTGATCAATTAATATAATGGACGCGGATGAGGCATGGGTCAGGGTGGCCTGATGTACTTGAACCCGGCCTGGCGGAGCTTGTGTATGAGTCTTCTGATCGCGGGCGGGGCGTTGTTGCCGGGGGGCGGCGTTCGCTCTCAGGGCGTCGATTGGAATGCGGTGACCGGGGCTCCGGCAGCGTTGCAGAACTGGGAAGCCGGTGTCGGGGCCGGGGTGGACACGACGCAGTCGGTTGAGGGTGGCAGCTCACTGCGCCTCGACGCCCCTTCCGGGGAGGGGTTTCCTTCAGACGGAAACAGCCTGCGCTTCGAGGTCGAGGGTCCCGGCCAGCTGAGTTTCCAGTGGAAGTCGTGGCTGGAAGGGCGGATCACCGGGGGATTTGCGCTCGTCGATGACATGGGGCGGGTGCAGGGCCTGATGCTGGCGGAAATCGGGGCGCGGCAAGGGTGGCAGCAGGCCACCGCATTCGTCCCGCCGGGCCGGCATCTGATGCAATGGCGCGTCTATGGCGGCGGGCTCGCCCAGCCGAATGCCGTCTGGGTGGACGCGGTCCGTCTGGATCCGGTGCCGGAAGTTCCGCTCGCGGAGGCGGGTGATACGGAGGCGGTGAAGCTGGAAGCCTCCGGCTGGCAGGGGCTGCGTCATTATACGGCCTTTGACCGGACGGACGCCCTGTTCGCCGGCACTGCGGCCGGCAATTTCCTGCGGGCCTCGGTCACGGGACCCGGCTGGCTTGAGTTCGCCCGCTGGCCGTCCCGGTTTTCCACGGGCTGGGAGCAGGAACGACTCTTCCTTCAGCCCGGGCTGCAGCAGATCGAGTGGCAGTTTCCCGCTGAGTTCGTCAACGCGGGCACGGCGGTGGCGATCGACGCGCTGCGTTTTGCCGCGCAGACGCAAGTGCCGCTGGCCGAGGCGTCGGATTTCCCCGGTGCCTGGACCGGCAGCGCGATTGGTGTGCCGGACGACTCTCCGAACGTGGTCGGCGGCAGCGCGGTGATGCTTGGGCGCGCCTCGCTGGATGTGGATGGGCCGGGCACGCTGCGGTTCACCACCAAGGGGCTGGTTTCCGTCAAGATCGGTGCGCTTACGGTGCCTGTCGGCAGCGTCGGCAGCTGGGCCGAACATTTGTATGAAGTGCCTTCCGGACCGCAGACCATCACGTGGGGCGGCGGGGACGAAATCGTTCCCGAAATCCTCCTGGACAACGTGCGGTTCTCGAACACACAGCCGGTGACGCTGGCTGAAGCAATGGATACCGGACTGCCAGTGACGACCACCGGCGGCATCGGAGTGGCGGACGCCTCGCTGGCCCACGACGGGATTGATTGTGCCGTGCTGCGCACTGCGGGCGAGATCAGGATTCCTGTCACCGGCCCCGGCCGGCTCAGCGCCTGGGTCCACGCCTGCGAAGTCCATTTGGACGGGCAGCGTCTGTTCCAGGCCATAAGCGGCTGGCAGTTCCTCAGCCTGGACCTCGACGACCGACCGCACACCGTCACTTTCCCGGCCACCGAATGGTGGCAGGTGGACCGCCGGATCGACGAAGTCACTTGGCAGGCGGGTGCGGCCGCGCGCTACGCCGACCAACTGGGCTCCTCGCCGTCCGGGCTGTGGGCAACCTTGAGCCCCGCGCCTCCATCGGTGGTCACTGAGGGAGCGGACCGGGTGCTGGTCTCCGGGCTGCCGGCGGGAGCGGACCTGCTGTTGTATTCCCACGCGACGGTCCCGTGGCGGGCGGAACTCGATGTCTTCTCCACCGCCGGCCTTACCGGCACGTTTCGGACTCAGGCCTTCACCCCCGATTCCTTCGCTTTTCTGCCATTGCAGCCGAACGAATGGGCGACCACCTCGGCCTACGTCACCACCCCCACCGCGCCGAACATTCCCTGGCTCTCCATCAGTCTGGCTGCCGACCGTCCCGACGCGCTCTGGAAAATCAGGAAGCCACGCGCCCAGCTGCCAACGCAACCCGGGGGTGTGTCGCTCGCCGAAGCCCTGGATTCCCCATTCAACTGGTCCGCGCCGGGAACGACCTGGACCGCTTATGGCTCCGCCCCGTGGTTCGGCGGCGGTGACGCCGTCTTCGGGGCGGCGCCGACCGATCCGCTCACCGCCACCCTGACCGGGCCCGGATTTGCCCGGTTCCACTACCGGGGCGGTCCCGTCGTGAAGCTCAACGGCACCAATATGCCGTGGCTCAACCCGGGATACGGAACGTACGTGAGCTTCGTGCCGGAAGGCAGCCACGTCATGGAGATCACCTCCAATCTGGCCCTCGTGGCTGACGCTTTCACGCTGGTGCCTCCGGACTGGGCGACGCTGAACGCCATCGAGTGCACCGGAAGCACGGTGGCCCAACCGCCCGGCAATCCGGTCATCGAGGTGCTCGGGGCCGACCAGGCGTTCGACGGCGTGGACGCCCTGCAGTTGAAAACTGGAAACGCCCTTTTTGCCAAGGCCGACGCTCCCGGGTTCATCACGTGGCGGGCGCGCACTCACCCTTCGTTTCCATGGCATGTGCGCACCGTCGAAGCCACCCCCGGAGCCATGATCACGTGGATCACGTCGATGACCGTCCATGTGCCGACGATGCCCATCGACGAGGTGCGCG
>JALRGF010000645.1 GCA_023253495.1 Verrucomicrobiales bacterium | reverse complement strand
CCGCTCCTCATCTCGATTGCCGCCGGCGTCAAACTCGAGGCCCTCGAGCGCGCCGCCGGTCCGCGCCACCGCGTCGTCCGCGTCATGCCCAACACTCCGGCCATGGTCGGCCAGGGAGCCTCGGCTTACGCCCCTGGCCAGCGCGCTACCGCCAAGGACGCCGCCATGACCGAGAAGCTCCTCGGCGCCGTAGGCACCGTGGTCCGCGTCTCCGAAAAACACCTCGACGCCGTCACCGGCCTCAGCGGCAGCGGCCCGGCTTACATCTACACTGTCATCGAAGCCATGGCCGACGGCGCCGTGCTCGCCGGACTCCCCCGCGACATCGCCCTCCAACTCGCCACCCAGACGGTCATCGGCGCCGCCGAAATGGTCGTCGCCACCGGCCTCCACCCAGCCGTGCTCCGCGACATGGTCACCAGCCCCGGTGGCACCACCATCGCCGGCCTCGCCGTGCTCGAAAAACAAGGGCTGCGCTCCGCCCTCATCGAGGCCGTACGCACCGCCACCGCCCGCAGCATCGAGCTCGGCAAATAGCCGGCCCCGGCATCTCCCGTTCATGCCGCCTTTCTCCGCGTCCGACTGGGCTCTCGCCCTGCTCGGGGCTCTCTTCTGCGGCGTCGGCAAGTCCGGCCTCGCCGGGCTCGGCATGCTCAACGTCCTGCTCATGGCCCATCTCATCCCAGGCACCGCCTCCAGCGGCGTCGTCCTCCCCATGCTCATCGCCGCCGATGTCCTCGCCGTCAGCATCTTCGGTCCCCGCAACGTCGACTGGCCCGCCATTGCCCGCCTGCTCCCCGCCATCCTCCTCGGCGTCATCCTCGGATGGCTCGCCCTCGGATGGCTCGACCACCGCCCTCCCCGCACCTTCGGCATCGTCGTCGGCTTGCTGGTGCTCGCCATGGTCGCCCTCCAGCTCGGACGCGGCCAACATCCGGCCTTCGATCGCCATCTGCACGCGTCCCGCACTTTCGGCACCCTCACCGGCCTGCTCGTCGGTATCGCCACCATGATCGCCAATGCCGCCGGCCCGATCAGCTCGGTCTACTTCCTCATCCTCGGCTTCGCCAAAAAAGAATTTATCGCCACCATGGCCTGGCTCTTCCTGATCGTGAATCTCCTCAAGGTCCCCTTCAGCGCCCACCAGGGCCTCATCACCGCCGACACCCTGCGCTTCAACACCATCCTCCTTCCGGCCATCGCCGCCGGCTTCTTCCTCGGCCGCCACGCAACCGACCGCCTGCCCCAGAAACCATTCGAAACCATCGTGCTCGCCCTCACCGTCCTCTCAGCGCTCCGACTCATGCTCTCCTGAGTAGACAGGTAGACAGGTGAACAATCGAAGGGTGGTCTTTCACACTGGGACAGGCACACAATGAAGTACTCGATTGAGGCTTCTTAGAGAGATGCGTCCGATGCCGATCCCCCTTGCGGGCTGGCGACCCGCCTCCAGCGTGTCGGGTGCCGTGCGCTGGGGCGCACCGCCCGTATCGAATGAACGCACTGCCGATTTATGAATTGAGAGACCGGCTGGCCCGGGCGATGGCACCGGAGAATGCCCGGGCGCAGGACGGGGTGCGGGTGGTGATTGAGGCGCCGACCGGATCCGGCAAGTCAACGCAGATCCCGCGGATGCTGCTCAACGACGGGCTGGTGCCTGACGGGCAGATTGTGGTGCTGCAGCCGCGGCGACTGGCGGCACGCCTGCTGGCCCGGCGTGTCGCGCAGGAGCAGGCGGTGCGGCTGGGCGAGGAGGTCGGGTATCAGGTACGATTTGAGCGGGTGGTCTCGGCGCGCACGCGCATCCGGTTTGTGACGGAAGGCATTTTGTTGCGCGAGATGCTCCACGATCCGCAGTTGCGGTCGATCGGGGCGATCGTGTTCGATGAATTCCACGAGCGGCACCTGTATGGCGACATCACACTGGCGCGGGCGCTCGGGGTGCAGGCGGCAGGGCGGCCGGATCTGGCGCTGCTGGTGATGTCGGCCACGCTCGATGCGGGGCGGCTGCGGCAGTATCTTGAGCCGTGCACGGTATTGAAATCCGAGGGGCGCACGTATCCGGTGGAAATCCGGCATTCGGCCCCGCGCGGTCTGACCGAGGAGCCGTGGGACCATGTGGCGCGGGCGGGCGCCGAGGTGGTGCGGGCGGCGCCTGGGGCGGGCAATGGCGGCGGCGGTCATGTGCTGGTTTTTATGCCTGGCGGCTATGAAATCCGCAGGACGATGGAGGCGTTGCGCCGCGAGAAGTGGGCCCGCGATTTCGACATTGTGCCGTTGCACGGCGAGCTGTCGCCGGCCGAGCAGGACCGGGCGGTGGATCCGTCGACGGACGGCCGCCGCCGGCTGATTGTGGCCACCAACGTGGCGGAAACGTCATTGACCATCGACGGGGTGACGGTGGTCATCGACAGCGGACTGGCGCGGCTGGCGCAATTTGATGCCAGCCGCGGTCTGAACACATTGACGGTGGAAAAGATTTCCCAGGCCAGCGCAGACCAGCGGGCCGGCCGGGCCGGGCGTACGGCTCCCGGAGTGTGTCTGCGGTTGTGGTCCGAGGCTGACCACACGCGCCGTCCCGCGCAGACGCCTCCTGAGATCCAGCGCATGGATCTGGCGGAAGTCGCGCTCACCCTGGTGGCGAGCGGGGTGGAGGACCTGGGTGCCTTCCGTTGGCTGGAGGCGCCGGATCCGCGGGCGCTGGCCCGGGCCGTCACCCTGCTGCGGCAGTTGGGCGCGGTTTCTGCCGCGGTGGATGGCGATCACCGGCTCCGGGTCACGCCGATGGGACGGGCGCTGGTGCGCCATCCGCTTCATCCGCGGCACGCCCGGGTGCTGGAAGCGGCCCGCGAGGCCGGGTGCCATGAGGAATTCGCTCTGATTCTCGCGCTGCTCCAGGGGCGTCCGCTTTTCGGGAAGTCCGGCGTGGTCGCGCCGGCGCGGTTTGTCGACGGCTATGAGTTTTCCGACCTGCAGCCGCTGCTGCGCGCCTGGGAGGCGGCTCGGGCGGCGGGCTTCGAGCGTGATGCCTGTGTCGCCCTCGGGGTGAACGGGCTGGCGGCCCGGGAAGCCGGCCAACTGGCGCAGCAGCTGCGGCGTGGCGGCGGACGGGAGCCGGAATCCTCCGATCGGCCGGACGACGATCGACCGGCGTCCCATGAATCCTTTGCCAAGGTGCTTCTGGCGGGATTTTCCGACCAGGTCGCGCGCCGCACCAATGCGGGTTCGCTGGCGTGTGATGTGGTGGGCGGGCGCCGCGGCCAGATTCCGAAAGAATCCCTGATCCGCCAGGCGCCCCTGGTGGTCGCCGCCGAGATCCGCGAAGTGGAAGGCCGCGAGGTGCAGGTCATCCTCAGCGGCTGCACGGCGGTCGAGGAGGCGTGGCTGGCCGACCTTTTTCCCGACGACTACCGGCGCGTCACCGAAGCCATGTGGGACGATGGCCAGCGGCGCGTGCTGCAGAAGGAACAGGTCAGCTTCCGCGACCTGGTCCTGAGCACGCGCCAGAGCGGCGAGCCCGATCCGGAAAAGGCCGCCGCCCTGCTCGCGGCCAAGGTCGTTTCCGGCGAACTCAAGCTGACCGCCTGGGACCACGAAGTGGACCAGTGGATCGCCCGGCTCAACTGCCTTGCCAAATGGATGCCGGAACTTGAGCTGCCCGCCCTCACCGAGGAAGACCGTGCTTTTGTCATCGCCGAGATGTGCCACGGCGCCGCCAGTTACAAGGAGATCAAGGACCGTTCGCCATGGCCCGGCCTGCGTGCGTGGCTCGGCCCCGAGCAGGCGGCCCTGATGGACCGGTTGGCACCCGAACGCCTGCGCCTCGCCGACGGCCGCATGGGACGCATCACGTATTCGGAATCCGCCGAACCCGTGCTCGCCGCCCGCATCCAGCAGCTTTACGACTGGAAAGAAACCCCGCGCATCGCCGGCGGCCGCGTGCCACTGGTGCTCAGCATTTCCGGACCGAACCAGCGGCCGCTCCAGATCACCCGCGACCTCGCCGGATTCTGGCTCA
>JALRGF010000527.1 GCA_023253495.1 Verrucomicrobiales bacterium | reverse complement strand
AAGGTAGGCGTAGAGCGGCTGTTCGAGCTGGGCGGCAGCGGCCTTGGCGACGGCGAGCGAGACGCCGAGGATGGCATTGGCCCCGAGTTTCCCCTTGTTGGCGGTGCCGTCGAGCTGGTTCATGATGGCATCGATCTGCGCCTGCTGGCAGGCGTCATGGCCCTCAAGTTCCGGCGCGATGACGTTGTTGACCGCGGCCACCGCCTTGAGCACGCCTTTGCCGAGGAAGCGTTTTTTGTCGCCGTCGCGCAATTCCCAGGCCTCGTGTTCGCCGGTGCTGGCGCCCGAGGGCACGGCGGCGCGGCCGAGGGCGCCGCCTTCGAGGCGGACGTCCACTTCAACGGTGGGGTTGCCGCGCGAATCGATGATTTCGCGGCCGGTGATTTCAAGGATGGTGGTGGGCATGGTGGAAACAGTGGGCGTGTGAACCTGAAAAACAGTGGACCAGAAAAAGCACGCTCCACGGGCGCCGGCAACCGGGGAAACCGGCTCTCACCAAAAAAGCGCGGGAATTATTCGGTCGGTTTGAGGTCGAGTCCGAGCTTTTTGAGTTTCGGCCAGATGACCACGCGGCAGTACGGATTGCGGGTGCTGTTCAGGTTGTAGTAATTCTGGTGGTAAGCCTCGGCCGGGTAAAACACATCGGCCTTGGTGATTTCGGTGACGATGGGGTCCTTGAAGTCCGGCTGGTGCTTCGTTTTCGATTCCTCGGCGAGCTTCTTCTGTTCTTCGGAATGGAAGAAGATCGCGCTGCGGTACTGGGTGCCGACGTCATGTCCCTGGCGGTTCAGGGTGGTCGGGTCGTGGGAAGCCCAGAAGACCTCGAGGAGCTTCTCAAAGCTGACCACTTTCGGGTTGTAGGTGATCTGAACGGCTTCGGCGTGGCCGGTGGTTCCTTCAGTAACCTGATCGTAGGTGGGATTCTTGACCGAGCCGCCGATGTAGCCGGACACCACCTTTTCGACCCCCTGAATGCGTTGGAAGACGGCCTCGGTGCACCAGAAGCATCCGTTGGCCAGGGTGGCGGTCTGCTGGGATTCAGTCATGGGTGGTTGGGTGACGGGCGGGCCCGCGGGTTTTTTGGCGGCGGCGGGAGACGGGTCGGCGCCGCAGGCGAGCAGGGGCAGGGCGAAGGCGGCGAGGGCAGCAAGGGGGGCGGCTTTCATGCGACGGATGAGCGGACGGGGTTGCACCGTAACGCAAGGCATGGTTATCTCGGATGCGTGCATCGTCAAACCAAGCCCGCAAAGAGTGGGGCGGCGGGTGCCGTGGAAGAGGCGCTGGCCGAAGTGGCCTCCGTGTATGCGGCGCTGGCCGCCCGGCCGATGACCCGCGACTGCCGGTCGCGAGCCGCCTGCTGCCATTTCCGCCAGACCGGCAAAACACCGCAACTGACCCGCGGGGAGGCGCTTTTCCTGGCGCGCGGGCTGCGTGCTTCCGGTCGGACCAGGGTGCCCGGGCGCGCCGACGGCGCCTGTCCGCTGCTGGGTCCCGACGGGCGGTGCCTCACCTACGAGGCGCGACCGTTCGGCTGCCGCACCCATTTCTGTGCCGCGGCGGGCCGGCCGGCGGTGCGGCGCGACGTTCTTGACCTCATCCGCCGCCTCGAAGCCGTCGATGAATCCCTGCGCGGCGACGGACCAAAACCGCTGCCCCAGGCGCTGCGC
>JALRGF010000509.1 GCA_023253495.1 Verrucomicrobiales bacterium | reverse complement strand
CAGGGCATCGACCTCCGACTTCGGGCGCTTCCAGTTCTCCGAGGAAAACGCGTACAGGGTGAGAAACTCCACGCCCAGCTCGACACAGGCCTCCACGGTACGCTGGACCGCGTCCGCCCCGCGACGATGCCCTTCGGTGCGCGGCAGGCCCCGCTCGCGCGCCCAACGCCCGTTGCCATCCATGATCACGGCCACATGGCGCGGGATCACGGAGTTCCTGTCGCTGGCGGCAGCCCGGTTCGGCATCAGCCGTCCCATCACCCACACCGGCCCATCGCGCAACGGCCAACCGCAGCCATAGCTCCCCTCCGCCACGGCAAACCGCCCGTCACTCCGCCAAGGCAAACCGCTTGGCAAACCGCTTTTCCCCGCCTCTGTTCGGGCGGGCCGGCGCCCCCGCCACGCCACCCGCCCGGGAATTCCCCCTCCCGCGCCCGCATGGCGGAATCGTTTTTCCCCACCCCTCATGCCCAGCTGGCTCTCCGCCCTCATCTCCGGTCTGATCGAAGGACTGACCGAATTCATCCCGGTCTCATCGACCGGTCACCTGCTCATCGCCGACCGCTGGATGGGTGCGCGGCCCGAGTGGTTCACCATCTTCATCCAGGTCGGCGCCGCCCTCGCCCTGCTCCCGCTCTTCTGGAAAAAGCTCACCGGCCTGCTCGTCACCTGGCGCCAGCCGGCCTCCTTCGACTACCTCTCGAAGCTCGCCCTCGCCTTCCTCATCACCGGCATCGGCGGCGTGACCATGGAAAAAGCCGGGCTCCAGGAACTCCCCGAAACCGTCGGCCCGGTCGCCTGGGCCACGCTGCTCGGAGGGTTCATCATCTTCGGCATCGAGGCGTGGCGCAAAAGCCACCCCGGCTCCCCCGACCTCACCTGGACCATTGCCATCGCCTGCGGCCTCGCCCAGCTCCTCGCCGCCATTTTCCCCGGCACCTCCCGCTCCGGAGCCACCATCATGATCGCCCTCGCCCTCGGCCTGGCGCGCCCCGCCGCCGCCGAATTCTCGTTCATCCTCGGCATGATCACCCTGACCGCCGCCGGATGTTACAAACTGCTCGGCGCCTGGCGCGACGGCGAAATCGTCGACGCCGCCGCCCTCGACCTCACCGTCGGCTTCCTCGCCGCCGCCGTCTCCGCCTTCCTTGTCGTCAAATGGCTCCTGCGCTTCGTGCAAAGCCACACCTTCAACGGCTTCGCCGTCTACCGCATCCTGCTCGGCGCCGGGCTGCTGCTCTGGTTCCGGTAGGCGCCACCAGCCTCACCACCGCCATCTGACGTACCGCTGGGCAATCTTGCGGAAAGGGTGCCCCGGAAGAATGCCGGAGAGCGGCGCCGGGGCATCGTCAATCCTCACTGCCGGCGCGGTGGCCCGACGGTTTCTTCCAGCCTCGCGTCCAGCGCGTCATACGGTCGAACGCCCTTTGTGCCTGAGCTTGACGCATTGGCATGGCGCGTACTCAATAGAACGCCTTTCCGATGTTCCCGTTTGCTGCTGTTAAAACCGCATGGCGCGCCCGGTGGGCGCGCCTGGTGCGGGCCGCGCCCCCCGGATTTCTGGAGGCGTCCGGCCCCATTCTGCGACGGGTGCGCCACGGGCAACGCTGGGTGCGGCAGCGGCTGCCTCTGGATCCGGCAGGCGCAGCGCTTGATCAGGTCATGCGGGGCCGCTCCCTGACGGCCACGGTTGTGGCCATGGCCCGGGCGCATCGCACCTCGGTCCTGAAAACCAAGATCAGAGCCCTCGTGGAACGACTGGCCGATGATCCCGGGACGCAGGCCGGTGGATCCGTGGCTCTTGGGATGCTTCTTGCCGGCGATGGCTTTCGTGCCTCCGCCCTGGAATACTTCAACCGCGGAGGCCCGCAGCTCAGCATCGAACACACCCCCGCGGAATATTTCGATTCCCGATGCGCCGCCGACCGTGATGCCGGACTTGCCGGGCTCGAAACATATCTTTCGCGCCACCGCCGGGATCTGCCCGCGTCCGCCATGATGGATCTGCTGGATGTTCTGGCCCGGCATAATGCCATCGAAATGCTCCGTGCGGAAGTTCGGAGGTTCTCCCTCGAAGACCGTGACATTTCCCGGCTGTCAGCCGACGCCTTCCGGCAGTTCCAGTGGTACCAGCGCCTGCTGTTCCGGAACGAGCCCGCCCCGAAATCTCTGCCCGGGGTGGTCAACTTCGCCGTCATGGACTACAAGTTGCTCGACCGCCGCATGACTTCGCGGAACCGCGGTGATTATG
>JALRGF010000486.1 GCA_023253495.1 Verrucomicrobiales bacterium | reverse complement strand
AGCGTGTCGTGCGGCGGGCGCGCTCACGGCCCAGGGACGTTTCTGCTCGTGCCGGCCTCGTGGCCACCGGATGCCGGTGTGGTGGCCGGCACCGCGGGGGCCACCGTGCTGGATGTCCGACTGGGCAGCGACTGACCCGTGGGCTCCGCCGGGTGCTCGGAAGGACCATTCCCGGAAGCCGGTAAACCGCACCTTCTTATCCCTTTGTTCAAGCCTTCGGAAAATTCATTGTTCTTAAGAACAATGAATTTCGGTCCCCGGTCAAAGCGAGTCTTGCCAAGGACCGGGCTGGCGGTAGGATTTCTCTTCGCAGAGCAATCCGGCCCGGTGGTTTTCCCCGGTCCGGACTTTTCATGATCGAGACATTCAAGCGCTTCCGCTTGCAACAGAAAGGCCTCTCCTGCGGCAAAAAACGCCGTGAGCGGGAAATGGGCCAGTGCCGAGAGTTCCTGTGCACCAGCCCCATCGTGATGGGTCTGCTGCTCGGGCTGGCCGGCTTGTTTTTCGGCTGGCTGGTCCTCTGGCGGCCGGCCCTGGGCGCCCCGCACGTGGACGAACCGCTGCGGGCGGTGGTGGTGATGGGGCTGCTTTTTTTTGGCGCGGTCTTGCAGTTTTCTCTGAGCCAGCCGGCGAGTTTCCAGCAGAACAGCCGGCTGCTGCTGGTCTTTCTGCTGCTCGGCCTGCACCTCGCGGTGATGAAGCTGGTGGTGGTGCTGGTCGACACCAGTTTCCTGGCCGGCCATTACCAGCTGCTGCTGATGCCGCATGCGCTGGCGCCGCTGGCCCTGACGCTTCTGCTCGGGCGTGGCCACGGCATTTTCGCCACCATCTTCATTGCGCTCTGGGGGTGCCTGATCCTGCCGGAGTCGTCCATGCTCTCGTGGCTGGTGAGCAGCCTGAGCACCGGACTGGTGGCCGTGGCCGCCGGCCGGAACGCCCGCCGTCGCCAGCATGTGTTGCGCGCCGGCCTGCTCGTCGGTCTGACCGCCTTTGCGCTTTCCGGTCTGCTCGGGCATTTTTCGAGCCTCGCGGATTTCCGATGGATGAGTGCGGCGTCGTGGAAAGGGCTGATGGGGGAAGCCGCATTCGAGGTCGGCCTGAGCCTGGTCACGGCGATGGTCGTCACCAGCCTGCTGCCGCTTCTCGAATCCGCCTTCCGCGTCACCACCGCCGGATCGTGGATTGAGATGGGTGACCTGAATCACCCGCTCCTCCGCCGCATGACCATTGAGGCCCCCGGGACCTACCACCACAGCCTGATGGTCGCCAATCTCGCCGAGGCCGCCGCCGAAGCGATCGGGGCCGACGGCCTGCGCACCCGCGTCTGCTCGTATTTCCACGACATCGGCAAACTGAAGAATCCGGAATACTTCATCGAAAACCAGGCGCACGACGAGAACCCGCATGACGCCATGACCCCGTCGATGAGTGCGCTGGTCGTCATTTCCCACGTCAAGGACGGCGTGGACCTCGCGCTGCGCCACAACCTGAACCCGGAAATCATCGACGTCATCGAGCAGCACCACGGCACCTCGCTGGCCCGGTTCTTCTACCAGCGGGCGATGGCCAAGCGCGACCAGCTGCGTGCCCTGGCCGATGAGGACAAAGCGCACGAGACCGATGTGCCCGAGGTGGAGGAAAGCACATTCCGGTACCCCGGTCCGCTGCCGCAGACGCGGGAATCGGCGGTGATTTCCCTGGCCGACGCCGTGGAAAGCGCCTCGCGGTCGCTGGAAAAACCGACCCCGGCGCGCATCGAACAGCTGGTGACGGAAATCGTCGAAAGCCGCATGCTCGAAGGCCAGCTGGACGAATGTCCGCTGACGCTGGCCGATCTGGGGGCGGTCCGGGAAAGTTTCACGGCCACGCTGCGCTCGATGCTGCACAAGCGCGTCAGCTACACCAAGACCGAGGGTTCCGGTGGCAGCGAGGAAAAGGCGAAGCCGGGAGGCACGCCCCGCCCGGCCGGCGGCCGCCCCACCCGCTTTGAGGTGATCCGCGGCGGGGGCAGTGCGGCATGACCCGTCCGGAGGAAGACAGGCCGGAGCCGGCCGGGGCGGCACAGCGTCCGCAGCTCAGCTGGCACGACCATGCCCAGCCGCCCTCGGACCTCGTGCGTCTGGAAGCGGTGGTGGTGCGGGCTCTGCCACTGGTCTGGAGCCAGCCGGGGGCGGCCCCCAGCGTGCTGCCGGACCTCGAGGAGGTGGAGATTTCGCTGCTCGATGACCGGACCATGGCGGCCGTGCACGGCGATTTTCTCGACGACCCGACCCCGACCGATGTGATCACTTTTCACCATGGGGAGATTCTGGTCAGCGCGGAGACGGCGGCCCGGGAGGCGGCCGAGCGCGGGGGGCCCGCGCTGCGGGAAACCGCCCTCTACGTCATCCACGGGCTGCTGCATCTCCATGGGCATACCGACGCCGAGCCGGCCGCCCGGGACGCCATGCACGCGGCCCAGGACCGGATCCTCGAGACCGTCTGGCCGGCCGGCACCGTCCCCTGATCCTGCGAATTTGCGGTGGCCGGACCGTCCGCTCCGGCCTATGCGGAAGCATGATCCCCCTCGTCTTCGCCACCCACAACGCCCACAAAACCGCCGAAGTGCGCGCCGTGCTCGGGGCCGACTTCGCCGTGACCGACCTCACCGCCTGGCCCGGCGCCCCGGTGCCCGAAGAAACCGGACACACGTTTGCGGACAACGCGCGCCTCAAGGCGCTCGCCGCCTGCTCCCTCGCCGGCCCCGACGCCTGGGTGCTGGCCGACGACTCGGGGCTTGAAGTCGATGCCCTCGACGGCGCGCCCGGAGTGGACTCGGCCCTTTATTCCGGGCGCCACGGCGACGATGCCGGGCACCGCGCCAAGCTGCTGGGCGAGCTGGAGCGGGTCGGCGCCCACCGCCCCGAGGCGCGGCGGGCGCGCTTCAAATGTGTCCTGGTGCTGGCGCGGGCCGGCCGGGTTGAGGGGGAATTCACCGGGGCGGTCGAAGGGACGATTGCCCCCGTCGAGAGTGGAACCGGCGGTTTCGGCTATGACCCCCTGTTCGTTCCCGAAGGACAGCAGGCAACCTTCGGGCAGCTGCCGCCCGAGGTGAAAAATACGCTCAGCCACCGCGCCCGCGCCCTTGCCGCGCTGCGG
>JALRGF010000450.1 GCA_023253495.1 Verrucomicrobiales bacterium | reverse complement strand
GATCAGGGGCATCGGAGAGGAAGACGGCGGCGCACCGGCTCAGCATCCAGGCCGCTCCCTGCCCTGACCAGCGGCGATGGTCAGACCCTCACCGAAGGTGACACCGGCCCGCGGGCGCTGTGCTGGAGCACCGCCACCGCCTGCTGCAGCGATGGGGCCAGGGGCCGGAACTGTTGCAGCCGTTCGCTCCAGAGCCGACCGCTGGCCATCGCCTCCAGGGTGGCGAGGGCCATGTCCGCTTCGCGGGCGAGCTTGGCTTCGGGCAGGTTGGTCATGCCGACGACGTCGAAGCCGAGGGCGCGGTGGGTGTTGGATTCGGCGCGGGTGGAAAAGGCGGGGCCGTCCATGTTGACGTAGGTGCCGCCGTTGTGAACGCGGCGGCCCTGGTTCAGACAGACGTCGTGGAGCAGGGTGCGCAGCCCGCGGGAGACCGGTTCGGCAAAGGCGACATGGGCCACGATGCCGTGGCCGAAGAACGTGTGGTGATCGCGGCGGCTGGTGCGGTCGAAATACTGGTCGGGCAGAACGATGTCGCGCGGGGCGTAGGATTCCTGCAGCGAGCCGCAGGCGCTGACGCAGATCACGAAGCGCACACCGAGCGAGCGGAGGGCGTAGATGTTGGCGCGGTGGTTGATTTCGGTCGGGAGGATGCGGTGGCCGCGGCCGTGGCGCGGGAGGAACCAGACGCGGCGGCCGGCGAGGGTGCCGCCGACGAGGGTATCGGAAGGGGCGCCGAAAGGGGTGGTGACGGTCCGCTTTTCGCGGTCGGTCAGTCCGTCCATTTCATACAGTCCGCTGCCGCCGATGATGCCGATGGGGGCGGCCGGGTGGTGGGTGGTCATGCCGGCATGTTTCACGGGTGCCGGTGCGGCTTTCAACCGGAAAGCCGGAGGCGGTTCGGGAGGGTGACGGCCGCACCCGGGTGACGAAACTGTGACGCTGACCCGATGGCGGGCGGCGCCGGGGCGGCGATTGGTGGGAGGAAACTGATTGCTCCCATGAAGACCCAGGATGACTGCCCACCCGTCGATCTGCCCGAATGCGCCACGCTGCAGCCGCTTCGGGAAATCGGCACTGAAGACAAATCCCAGCACTGGGATTTTGAAGATATCGCCCGTGCGCTGCGGGAAGCCCGGCGCCTCGGCATCGCGCCGGAACGGTTTTTCGGGCGGTCGGCCGAAGTGCGGCTGGCCCGCGCGGGGTGAGCGCGCGCCCTTCAGGCGGGAGCGGGGGCGGCGGCGGGCGTGAGCAGCGGGCGTGAGCAGGTATGAAGCGGGGCACCGGGCGGCGGCGCCCGCGTTACTGGTGCGGCGGCGCCCGCGTTACTGGTGCGGCTGCGGATGGATGAGGCGGAGGTGGTCGACCCCGTGATCGGTGAAGTGGTCGAGGTACTGGTCCTCGAGGTCCTGCAGGCGCTCGCTCAGTTCCACCGGATCGAGTTTGTGGCCGCCTTTGAGCTTGGCATCGCGTTCGGCGAGCGCACTGGCCAGCTCGCCCCAGAAAAAGTCATCTTCGAATTCCTGAATGGATTTGGCGTAGACCGAGTCAGTCTCATACGCCTCCCGGAGCATGTACTGGCCGCGCACAGCGTCGTATTCCGCGATGTCGCGGTGGCCTTCTTTCCAGCCGGCCTCGAATATTTTGTCGGCGACGACCTGCATGGAGTCGAGCTCCCCGGCGCAGGCCGGGTCCTGGTTGGCCTCGGCCACGTAGAGGGCGAGGCTGACCATGTGCATCAGGCTGCGGATTTCGTCGGAGGACAACTCAAGGGTCATGGGATTTGGAATGATGAGGATTTATAGCGAGCGGCGGGAGTCACGCCACGGGAAAGCGCGGCCTGGCGGAATCCGCTGTCTTCGAGGCCGCCGCCGGCGTATGGCTCAGGCATGCTGCTGTCGATCATCATTCCCGCATTCAACGAGGAAAAGGAACTTCCCGGATGCCTGGCCTCGGTGGCCGCGGCGGTGGCCGCGTGCGGCCTCGGTCCGGAGGAGGTGGAAGTGGTGGTGTGCGACAACAATTCGACCGACCGAACGGCCGAGAGGGCGCGGGAGGGCGGGGCGCGGGTCGTCTTTGAGCCGGTCAACCAGATCAGCCGGGCGCGCAATGCCGGGGCGGCCGCGGCGCACGGCCGGTGGTTGTTGTTTATTGATGCGGATTCGCGGTTGGAAGCGGCCAACCTGCGGCGGGTGGTGGCGTTGGCGCGCGACGATGCGCCGGTGGCCGGCGGCGGCTGTGTTATCGGGCTGGAGGGGATTCCGTGGTGGACGCGCCCCGGGCTGTGGGGGTGGAACCTGTATTCGGTGGGCCGGCGGGTGGCGGCGGGATCATTTGTTTTCTGCCGCGCGGCGGCCCACCGCGACATCGGTGGGTTCAGTCTCGAGCGGTTTGCCGCCGAGGAGCTGGCCTACTCGCAGCAACTGCGGCGGTGGGGCCGGCTCCGGGGGATGCGGTTCACCGTGCTGCGCGGTCACCCGCATACCAGTTCGGGTCGCAAATTCCGCCAGCGGCCGCCCTCCGAGCTGGTCCGGCTGCTCGTGCGCCTGGCCCTGAGTTACCGCCATGTCATCGGCGACCGGACAGCGCTGGATTATTTTTACGACGGCCGCCGTTGACTGCGGGTGACTCGATGAGGAGTTCCAGAAGTTAGATTTTCAGGTTTGACAAACCACTTTCCGACTTATCGGTAGCAGTTCATGAATACATCCATCTCCGCCGACGCCCTCCGCCGTGCCGCCGCGATCCGTGATCAGATCGAACAACTCGAGGCCGAATACAAAGCCATCCTGGCTGGCGAAAGCGCCCCGGCCCGCCGCGGCCGCCCGCCCGGCGCCAAGCCCGGCCGCAAACCAGGCGCCAAGCCCGGCCGCAAGCCCGGTCGCCCGGCCAAGGCCGCGGTGGAAGCTCTGGCCGGCGAGCCGGCGGTGAAGAAAGCGAGGAAGAAGCGCAAGCTCAGCCCCGAGGCCCGCGCCCGCATCGTGGCGGCCGTGAAAGCGCGTTGGGCCCGCCAGAAGTCCGAGGCTTAAGCCGCGCGGCACACTGAGGGCGCTGCCTCACCCGTGGCGGCCCATGGCGTGCGTGGGGTCATCATGGCTCCGCTTTCCGCTCATCTTCTCTCTCCGTCTACTATCACCGCGAGGTGGCACTTGCCCGGGTGTCGCCCGCGGTTTATGGATACCGCATGTGCACGCGGTCCCTGTTTCCATCGGCGGTCCTGGGGTTGATGATTCTTGTACCCGCGGGGTATTTGCGGGCCGGTGACGGAGGTGTGGTTTCCGGGAAATTTGAGCATGACCCCCGGGTGCGGGT
>JALRGF010000428.1 GCA_023253495.1 Verrucomicrobiales bacterium | reverse complement strand
CGCGTTTGTAGTGGATGAACTTCTGGACGCCCTCCAGCAGCAGCTTGCCGTGTTTGACCCATTTCGGCGTGAACAGACTCCAGCCGCCGCCGGCAGACGGGGCGGAGGGTGAAGCGGGGGCGGGGGAAACAGGATCAGGTGTGGACAAGGCGGGAAAGAGTTGGCGGTGCCCCGCCGTGGCGCAAGTGGCTTTCCCGGCGACGTGACGAAGCCCGGGTTCCGCAGAACAGGAGCTGACTTTGTGCCACCCGACCCGGTGGGGGCCGCGGAAACACCCGGGTTTTCCGCACTGGAAACCGGATGCTCCCGCGCTGGCGCACACAGAGTACCTGTCCGCCTGTGGTGCGCGCGGCGGCGCACAAAGGGGGGCCGTCGCAAAGCACCTGTCCGCGTCGCAAAGTACCTGTCCGGATATCGCATCCCTCAGCCGGGGGCTTGTGGAGATTGGGACAGGTACACTGTCAACTACTGGTCTTGCGAACACATGAGTTGAGTGGCGCACACAGAGTACCTGTCCGCCTGCGGTGCGCGCGGGGTGCACACAAAGTACCTGTCCGCCTGCGGCGTGGCCCGTCGCAGAGTACCTGTCCGGAAATCGCGCCCCTCAGCCGAAGGCTTGTGGAGATTGGGACAGGCACACTGCCGACTACTGGTCTTGCGAACACACGTGTTGAGTGGGTGTCTTTTTTTGTCAGTCGGCTTTCCGAGAGGCGGAATCTGGGGTAGGCGGAAGAGTGACCATTCTCATTGCCGGGTGTGGGTATTTGGGCCGGGCGGCGGCCGCGCGGCTGCAGCGTGACGGCCATCGTGTCATCGGGTTGACGCGCTCGCCGGCGTCGGCCGAAGTGCTGGCGGCGGAGGGACTGGAGGCCCGGGCCGGTGACATCGCGGATCCGGCATGGGTCGCCTCGCTGCCGGCGGCCGGGGCGGTTGTCCATTGTGCCGCCTCGGGTCGCGGCGGCGGCGCGGCGCAGTACCGGCAGGTCTATGTCGAGGGGGTGCGGCATTTTCTGCAGGCCCAGCCGCAGGCGCTTTTCGTCTTCACGAGCAGCAGCAGCGTGTATGCGCAGATCGACGGCTCATGGGTTACCGAGGAAAGCCCGGCCGTGCCCGACCGTGAGACCGGCCGGCTCCTGCGCGAGGCCGAGGACCTGGCGCTGGGGGCGGGCGGCACGGTGCTCCGGCTGGCCGGAATCTACGGGCCGGGGCGCTCGGTGCTGCTCGGCAATTTCCTGCGTGGCGAAGCGCAGATCGACGTGCGATCCGAGCCGCCGGCGACTCCGGACGGCCGCTGGATCAATCAGATTCATCGCGACGATGCGGCGGCGGCGATTGTCTGGGCGGTGGCGGCCGGGGTGCCGGGGGTTTTTAATGTGGCGGACCACACGCCGATGACCCAGCGCACGGTGTACACCGAACTGGCCCGGCGGTTCCGGAAGCCGCTGCCGCCGGCCGGGCCGCCGGCGCTCGACCGCAAACGCGGGTGGACGCACAAGCGGGTCAGCTCGCGGAAACTGACGGCGGCCGGCTGGTGCCCGCAGTATCCCTCTTGGTTTGACGCCCTCGACCACGACCCGCTGCTGGTGCCGTCGGTGCTGGCCCAAAACTTCCATGATCTCTGAAATCACCGAAAACCTCCGGCACGTCCGGGAACGGATGGCGGCGGCCGCGGCACGCTCGGGCCGCCCGGCGGACGCGGTCGAACTCATCGCGGTATCCAAGACGCATCCGGCCGAGGTCATCCGCGAGCTGACGCGGGCGCCGCACACGCTTTTCGGCGAAAGCAAAGTCCAGGAACTCCTGGCCAAGGCGCCGGAGCTGCCGTCCTCGCTGCGCTGGCATTTCATCGGCCACCTCCAGAAAAACAAAATCCGGCGGCTGCTGCCGTGGGTTGAGGCGGTCCACAGCGTGGACAGCCTGGCGCTGGCCACCGACCTCGACCGGATCGCCGCCGAGGAAGGACGCCGCCCGGATGTTTACCTCCAGGTCAATGTGGCGGAGGACGCGGCGAAATTCGGCTTTTCCCCCGAGTCGGTGCGCCGTGACCTGGAAGCGCTGCTGGCCCTGCCCCGACTCAATATCCTCGGGCTCATGACCATCCCCGCCCTCGTCGAGAAGCCGGAACAAAACCGCCCGGCCTTTGCCGCGCTGCGCACCCTGCGCGACGACCTGGCGGCGGCCGCCGGCGTGCCGCTGCCCGGTCTGAGCATGGGTATGAGCGACGACTTTGATGTCGCCATTGAGGAAGGCGCGACCAGTGTGCGGGTCGGCAGTGCGATTTTCGGACGGCGCCGACGGGTGATTCAGGCGGAGCCGGATTGATCCGGGGCTGGCGCTCGGGGACGGCACCGGTCCGCAATAAAAGAGTGCTCGGAGCGGGACTCGAACCCGCACGGAGTTATCCACACGCCCCTCAAACGTGCGCGTCTACCAATTCCGCCACCCGAGCAAAAATCTGTCACCGGACCCGTGGGGATCCGACGGAGGGAAGGGGTAGGCGCGGCGGCGGGCGACTGCAAGTTGTTTTTGAATGTGCGTGACAAGCGCGGGTCGGAGCGATTGGGTGTTTCCATGAAAGATACTCTTGCCATTGGGTGTCCGGTTGCCGTCCTCGCCGCCACCGGGATGCTGTGCGGGCCTGTTCAGGCGGTGCCCGCGGAACAATTGACACTGGATACGCGCCAGTTTCCCACCGTGGGCACGGTCCACCGTCATGACCCGCGGCTGGACGCGCTGCTTGACCCGCAGGCGGCCATCGAGGTCATCGCCTCCGGTTTCGACTGGTGCGAGGGGCCGGTCTGGGTGCCGGACGCGGCCGCCGGGGAAAATGGCGGATATCTTCTTTTTTCGGAAATCCCGTCGAACACGGTGCGGCGCTGGGACGAGGGGAAAGGGCTCACGGTTTTTCTGAAGGCCTCCGGTTTCACCGGTCCGGGCGCCTACAGCGGCGAACCGGGATCCAACGGGCTGGCCATCGACACCCAGGGGCGTCTGGTTTCGTGCGAGCACGGCGACCGGCGGCTGTCGGTGCTGACCGCAGGTGGCGGCAAGCGCACACTGGCGGACGCCTTTGACGGCAAGCGGTTCAACAGCCCGAACGACCTGACCCTTGCGCGCAATGGCGACATCTATTTCACCGACCCGCCGTACGGTCTGCCGAAGCAGGCGGAGGACCCTTCGCGGGAAACTTCCTTCTGCGGGGTGTACCGGTGGGAGGCGGCGACGCGGCAGGTCCGTCTGGTGACCGACCAGATGACGCGCCCCAATGGCATCGCCCTGTCGCCGGATGAACGCACGTTGTATGTGGCCCAGAGCGACGGTGCTGCGACACTCTGGATGGCCTTTCCGGTGGCCGCTGACGGAAGCACGGGCGCCGGCCGTGTCTTCAAGGATGTGACTGCGATGGGACGGGAGTTCCGCGGCAGCTGTGACGGCCTGAAGGTTGATGCCCTCGGCAACCTGTGGGCCACCGGTCCGGGCGGCGTGCACATCATGGCGCCCGACGGCACCCTGCTCGGGCGGATCGAGACTGGGCAGTTCACCAGCAATGTCGCCTTTGGCGGCAAGGACGGCACCACCCTGTTCATGACCGCGGACATGCACGTCTGCCGGATCCGGACCAAGGTCAGTGGCAAACGCTAGCCGGCCCATGAACGGAAACGCGGATCCCTCGACCTATGATTTTGTCGTGCTCGGCGGCGGCAGCGCCGGATACGCGGCGGCTCGCACGGCCGCCGGCCTCGGCCTGCGCACGGCGGTCGTCGACGGCGCGGACGAACTGGGCGGCCTCTGCATCCTGCGCGGCTGCATGCCGAGCAAGACGCTGATCGAGTCGGCCAACCGCGCGCTTGGAATGCGGCGCGGAGCCGAGTTCGGCTTGGACGCGAGCCTGCGCGGTGTCGACACCCGCGCCATCCGCGACCGCAAGCGCGCGCTCATCGCGGATTT
>JALRGF010000405.1 GCA_023253495.1 Verrucomicrobiales bacterium | reverse complement strand
AAGGGTGAAAAGGCGGGGTAAGAGCCCACCGCCCGGGACGCGAGTCCCGGGGCATGAAAAACCCCGCGCGGTGCAAGACAGAACAGGAGAAACGGCCCGCCTGGCCGGTTTCGCGGCGGCTCCGGCCGGCGCGATATGACTCCGGGTTTCGTCGCATCGGGCCGCAAGGCCCGGCGCGGTCGGGGCAGCCCGGCCGTGAGAGGAATGGCCGTCAGCCGGTCCCGCAAGGGGCCGGTCACAGAATCCGGCTTACACGGACCCGTTCGCATTTTTCCGCATTGATCTCGCCCGGGACGGCCTAGGATGGCCTTCTTATGCTCCAAGCCGGAATCGTCGGTCTGCCCAATGTCGGAAAGTCCACCCTCTTCAATGCCGTGACCCGCTCCCGCAAGGCGGAAGCGGCCAATTACCCGTTCTGCACCATCGAGCCGAACCAGGGAGTGGTGACGGTGCCCGACGAGCGGCTCGAGGTGCTCGGCCGGATTTCCAAAACCCAGAAAATCGTCCCCGCCGCCATCGAGTTTGTCGACATCGCCGGTCTGGTCAAAGGCGCCAGTCAGGGCGAGGGGCTGGGCAACAAATTCCTCAGCCACATCCGCGAGGTGGACGCCATTGTCCAGGTCGTGCGGTGCTTTGAGAACGGTGATATCCATCATGTGGCCGGCAGCATCGACCCGATCCGCGACATCGAGACGATCACCACGGAGCTGGTGCTGGCCGATATCGCCACCCTCGAAAAACAGCGGGCCACCAAGGAAAAGAAAGCGCGCGTCGGCGACGCGGAATCGAAGGCGGAAATCGCGCTCATCGACCGGCTGCTGCCGCACCTCAATGAAGGCAAACCCGCGCTCACCCTGGAGGTGAGCGACGCCGAGGCAAAAATGCTCAAGGGGTTTTTCCTGCTGACCAGCAAACCGACGATCTTCGCCTGCAACGTGTCCGAGGACGAGCTGGGCGCCGCCACCCGGAACCCCGAAGGCCATCCCCATGTGGCCGCCGTCATGAAGTACGCCCGCGAGCACCACGGCGCCGAAGCCTGCGTCATTTCCGCCGCCATCGAAGAGGAAATGATCGACCTGTCACCCGCGGACGCCGCCGAATACCTCGCCGGCATCGGCGCTGAGTCGTCCGGCGTCAGCAACCTGATCAAGGCGGTTTACCACCTGCTCGGGCTGCGCACCTACCTGACCACCGGCGAAAAGGAAACCCGCGCCTGGACGTTCACCGCGGGCATGACCGCCCCACAGTGCGCCGGCGTCATCCACAGCGACTTCGAACGCGGTTTCATCGCCGGCGAGGTCGTGCCGTTCGCCGACCTCGCGGCCGCCGGCAGCTTCGCCAAATGCAAGGAAAACGGCACCCTGCGCGTCGTCGGCAAGGAGTATCCGGTGCAGGACGGCGACGTGGTCGAATGGCGCTTCAATGTCTGACGCGGCGATTTTTTCACAGAAATGCGAAAAGTTTGGTTGTCCTGATGATGAGGTTTCGCTAGGTTGAGAGAGAATTCTTTGGTCGTGTCACTTGTGCGCGGCCGATTTCTGGTCCATTAGCATGGCGGCATCCGCCTCCGTCCTTATCCACATTTCATCCCTGCAGATCCCGGAATTTCCGTCCTCTATTGTTACCATGAACACCAATTCCTCACCTTCAATGGGCCGTCCGATTCTGATGTGGCTGCTGGTGGCGGCTCTGCTTTGCGGTCTGGGGGTGGCCATGTCGATCAACGACGAAAACAAGCTGCGGATCAAAAACCTGCTGAACCGGGTGACCGCGCTCAAGGATGACAAGGAGCGGCTGAAGGAGCATCGGGCGCAGTTGATCGGCAAGAATGATGAATTGCAGCGCAGCAAGGTGGCGCTCACCGTGGATTTGGGGGAGACGGTCAAAAAGCTCGAGGCCAAAGCCGCGGAGCTCGACGGTGAGAAGGCGAAATCCGAGTCCCTGACGGCGCGGCTGGCCGAGGTGGATGCGGCGCTGGTCGGGGCGCGGCGCGACAACGAATCGCTCAACAGCCAGATCACCACGCTTCAACGCGAGCGGGAGACCCTGAAAAAGGATATTGCCGGTCTGTACACGGTGGCGACCAATACCAAGTCGCAGGTCGTGCTCATCGAGCGTGAGCGCGAGAGCCTGAAAAAGGACATTGCCGCACTGCACGCGGCGGCCGAGCAACAGAAGGCGGCCCTCGGCGAGCTGGAAACCGTGCGCGGCGGGCTGCAGCAGAAGCTTGCGGAAACGACCGGCGAACAGGGGCAGCACATCGCCAT
>JALRGF010000388.1 GCA_023253495.1 Verrucomicrobiales bacterium | reverse complement strand
GGTTTGCCGGCCCAACAGGCCTCTTTCTGAAGCCCTCCGGAGTCGGTCAGCACCAGACGGCATCCCCCCAGCAGGGCGGCCATGTCGAGGTACCCGGCGGGCGGGATGGCGCGGACGGTCGGCGGCAGTTCGAGGCCGTGGCGGGACAGGGCTTTGGCGGTCCGCGGGTGGAGCGGGAGTACGATCGGGCGGGGCGAGGCGGCCAGCCCCCGGAGGATGGCGGCGAGGCGGCCCGGATCATCGGTGTTTTCCGCCCGGTGCAGAGTCATGAGCGCATACTCCTTCAGATCGCCGATGAGCCGGGTCAGGCGCCCGGGCTGGTCTGCGGCAGCGCGCAGTGCGTCGGTCAGGCCGTCTTTCATGACATCGCCGACGACCTCGACGCCCGCGGTGATGCCTTCGGAGCGCAGTTGGTCGGCGGCGGGCCCGGACGGGCAGAAAAGCCAGCGCGACAGGTGGTCGGTGAGCACGCGGTTGATTTCCTCCGGCATGTGGCGGTTGAAACTGCGCAGGCCGGCCTCGACGTGGGCGACCGGGATGTGGAGTTTGGCGGCGGCGAGGGCGCCGGCGAGGGTGGAATTGGTGTCGCCGTAGACGAGCACGACCCGCGGTCCGGCCTCCAGCAGGATGGTTTCGATGGCTGCGAGCATGGCTCCGGTCATCGCACCGTGGGTGCCGCCGCCGAGCTCGAGGTGCCAGCGGGGCGCGACCAGCCCGAGTTCGGTGAAAAAGACCTCGGACATCGAGGGATCGTAATGCTGTCCGGTATGCAGGAGGTTTTCCTCAAGCCCGGCGGCGGCGAGGGCGGAGGAAACCGGGGCGGCCTTGATGAACTGGGGGCGGGCCCCGATGACAGTCAGAATGTCCATGAAAAAAAGAGAAGGATGGCCGGCAGGCCGGCATCGGCGGTGGGCGCCACGGAGACGTCCGGGCGGCGTGCTTGCGGTCGGGCGGGGTGCCGCTCAGGGAGCGGTGGCGGCCGGCGTGTCCGCGCGGCGATGCCGTCCGGCCAGCCGGAGGATGTATCCGACGAAGAGCAGGTTGAAGACGACGTCGACGGCGGCGGCGGAGATCACGAGGGTGAGCGGGTCCCGGTGCTGCCAGGCGAACAGGGCCACGGCCACCCGGGAAATTCCCATGGCCAGCGACTGGATCAGCTGGCCGACATTTTTGTGGAGGATGGTCGGCAGCATGCTGACCGGAGAGATGGCGAGGTTGCAGGCGAACCCCCAGACGAGAAACTGACTGAATTCTCCGGAG
Source organism: Verrucomicrobiales bacterium (assembly GCA_023253495.1). Classification (GTDB taxonomy): domain Bacteria; phylum Verrucomicrobiota; class Verrucomicrobiia; order Verrucomicrobiales; family V1-33; genus CAJBME01. The sequence continues at coordinate 11,423 of JALRGF010000388.1, read as the reverse complement.
AGGCGCCACGGTTCGCCGTAGATAACGGCGAAGAGCCAGGGGCCGGCCACGGTGATGATCACAGCCATGCCGAGGGCGGGAGCACAGAGGCCGAGGATGGTGCGCAGGGTGAGCCGCTGCAGGGCGGCAGAGTCGTCGACGAGCCGGGCGGCGCGTCCGGCGTAGACCTGAGCCACCGCCATGCCGAGCAGGAGCATCGGGGCGCGGAGCACGGTGGTCGCTTGCACAAAACAGGCGCCTCCTCCGTCGGAGATTCCGGCCAGGCACCAGACGAGCACCGCCTGGCTGCCGAGGTCGGCCAGATTCATCGGGGTGTTGACCAGCGGGAGGCGGCGGAACTCGCGGGCAAGGGTCGCGAGCGTGGTGCGGGACGGCCGCTCGGCGGCGCGCCACGGCAGGTTGCCGGTGCGACGGAGCAGGACAAAAAGCAGCCCGAGCGAAAGAGTCAGGCTCGCCGTCATCGCCCATGGCAGGTTTTCCGGGCGGCTGCCGAGGGCGAGAAAGGCAAGGGAGCCGGCAAGCGGAAGGGCGATGGCCTGGGCGACGCGGGCCGCGCTCTGGATGACGAACAGTCCTTTGCGGGTGCACCAGCCGAGGATCGGCTGGGTCAGACCCTGGGCGAGTACGGCAATCGGCAGGGCCCAGAGGGCGGGCGAAGGGAACGAGCCGGTGGCGGCGACACCGGCGACGGCGGCGACGACCAGGGCGGTGGTGGCCCCGGCAACAAAGAGATTCAACCAGCAGAGGCGGCGGGCGTCGTCGTCATGGGCGGGCAGCACGATGGCCGCATCGTACCGGAGAGTGAGGACCGGGGCGAGGGTGCCGAGCAGGGCGGCGAAGGACGACTGCAGGTCCTGGGCGGCCGGGGGGTACATGTACCGCGCCAGCACCGCCCCGCCGGCAAAACTGATGATCTGGGCGAGCAGGGCACCGGAACTCAGGACCGTGACGGCCCGCAGGAACGAGCCGGATAAGGCTTTCCTCAGTTCGGAGAGACGACGTCGCGGCACAGGGCGTAAAGCGACCTCGGACAACGCCGGTGTCCCGGATGTTGAATGTGGGACGACGGTCCGGGAGGTTTGCGGGTCGCGGAAAATCGGGAAAACCAGTTACCAGGCGTGGAGCACCACGGGATTGCCGTTGGCGGCCAGCCCCTTGAAGCGGATCCGGTAGTCGGGTCGCAGCTTGCGCAGTTCCGCGGCAATGGCCTGGGGGTCGTTCGGGTCGTGGTAGACGGCCAGCACGATGCGCGGTTTGCCACGCGCGATCAGGTTGGCAGCACCGCGCACCACGTCGAGTTCGGCTCCCTCGACGTCGGCCTTGAGGTAGGTCACGGTGGCGGCGTCGTCGCCGAGCAGGGAATCGAGCGGCTCGACCCGGGCCTCGATCCCGCCGTCCGCGCTGATGGTGGAGGAAATGGTGTTGGCGCTGAAGCGGACGGTGGCGGGGGCGGCACCGGCGGCCACCGGCAGGATGGTGACCCGGGGGTTGGTGTCGAACGTCCGGTGCAGGCCCTCGACAAATTCCGGGAGCGGTTCGACGCAGAAGACGCGGGCGCCTTTTTCCGCGGCGACCAGGGCGAAGAGGCCTTCGGCGGCGCCGCAATCGACGACCACGTCGCCCGGCTGCACGGTGGTCTCGGGGATCTGGTAGTGGTGCCAGTGGGTGGGGTCGAATATTTCATCGGCCACCATGAAGAGGACATCGAGGGGCATGGAGGCCGGAAAGACGAGGGTGCCGGAGGCGCCGTGAAAGCGGACCTGCCGCCAGCCATCGTGTTCCTCGATGTTTGAGACGCGGCGCTGGCCGCGGCGGGTGGCCGACGGCTGGGTGAGGTACTGCCAGACTTCCGACCACGGCAGCGGCCAGTGCGGCGGCCGGTCTTTCAGCACATGCGGAAGGATCTGGAAACGGCGGGGAATACGCATGGCAAACGGGGTGGCGGGTCAGCGGTCGGCGGAGCCGGCCGGGCGACGGAAGACGATGTAGCTTTTCGGCCAGAAGCCGAGGAAACGCTCGGTGCGCAGCTCGCACCCCGGAAACAGACGGCGCATTTCCGCGGCATTGAGCAGGCGGATTTCATCCAGCCACGCCTGGATTCTTTCCGGTGACGGCCGGGTGAGCCAGCCCCAGAGACTGCCGCGGCGCAGGAGGCGGCGCTGCCATGACTTCGGCAGCCAGTGCAGGCCGAGGGTCAGGAAATGCGGCTCAGCCAGGAAGCAGCGCGCGGGTGTCTGGATCCACAGGCCGCCGTGCGGTCCGGCGACCCGCAGCGCCTCGCGGGCGAAGCGCTCCTGGTTTTCCCAGGTGTGCAGGTGCTCGATCACGCTGTTGGAGAAAACGATGTCGAAGGAGCCGTCGTCGAAGGGCAGGGCGAGCGCATTTGCCTGAACCTGTTTGAGCTTCGGAAAGCGGCGGGCGACCTCCTCGCGCAGCTGGTACGGCTGGAGGTCGATCATGGTCACGTCCAGTTCCGTGTTGCCGAGCATTTCCCAGTTCCACGAATTGCCGCCGAGGTCGAGGATGCGGTGAGAGGCGTTCAGGCCGAGGGTCTCCGCGCATGCCTGCATGCGGCGGCGTCGGAAAAACGGACTGATGCGGGCGAAGATGGCGTGATAGGCGGACATGGGGTGGGGGATGCCGGCCGGAAATCCGGGGGCGGCTCGGTGGCGGAGGAGCGGAGCGGGCTGCCCGCCGCCCGGGAGCGCGAACCGCGATACGCGGGCGCGCGCGGATTGCCGGGGTCCGCTCAGAAAGCGAAGGAAGCGATGGCTTCGACCACACGGTCGCGGTGGGCGGCCGGCAGTTCCGGATAGATCGGCAGGCTGAGGGATTCTTCGGCGAGGCGGTGAGCGACCTCGCAGCCGCGGCGGCTGGATTCCGGCGTGTCGGCGAAACACACCTGTCTGTCCATGGTGCGCGGGTAATAGATCTCGCACCCGATGCCCTCTTTCTTCAGATGCGCCTGCAGGGCGTCGCGCGCGCCGGGGCGCGGGAGCCTCACGGTATACTGGTTCCAGATGTGTTCGTTGTGCGGGTACGCCACCGGCAGAATCATCGAGGCTCCGGCGGTGGCTCGGTCGTGCGCGGCCAGACACTTGCAGTGGGCCGGGTCGGCGGCGACCACGCCGGGCAGCGCCGAGAGCGCGGCGGTGTAGGCCGCGGCATTCGCCTGACGGGCGCGCGTGTAAGTCGCGTAATGCGGCAGCTTGACCCGGAGCAGGGCGGCCTGCAGCGGGTCGAGGCGGAAATTGCCCCCGATCAGCGAATGAAAATACTTCGGCCGGCTGCCATGGGTGCGCAGCAGCCGCGCGCGGTCAGCCAGGGCGTCGTCCCGGGTGACCAGCAGGCCGCCGTCGCCGAAGCCACCGAGGTTTTTGGATGGGAAGAAGCTGTAGCTGCCGAAGTCGCCGATGGTGCCGCTGGCCCGGTCTTTGTAGCGGGCCCCGATCGACTGGGCCGCATCCTCGACGACGCGGAGGCCGTGGGCGGCGGCCAGCGCCATGACAGCGTCCATGTCGGCGCTCTGGCCGAACAGGTGCACCGGCACGATCGCCCTCGTCCGCGCCGTGACCTTGCGGGCGGCATCCGTCGTGTCGATGTTGAAACAGACCGGGCAGGCGTCGACAAAAACCGGGGTCGCACCGGTGCGTGAGACGCATCCGGCAGTGGCGAAAAACGTGAAGGTCGGGACAAGGACTTCGTCGCCGGGGCCGATCCCGAGCGCCATCAGGGCGAGGAGCAGGGCGTCGGTGCCGCTGGAGACACCGATGGCGTGGGGCACGCCCACCATGGCGGCAATCTCGTTTTCCAGGGCCGTGACTTCCGGCCCCATGATAAAAATGCCGGAGTGCAGGACCCGGGTGAATGCGGCGGTCAGTTCAGCTTCCAGCGGGAAGTTCTGGGCATTGAGGTCAAGCAGGGGGACGTTCATGAAATCAAGTGGTCGGAGCGGCGGGTTTGCAGGCGTCATAAGACCTGGCACCGAGGGCGAGTTCCGGTGGCAACGGCGCCTCCTCGTCGAGGTCAAGACAACGCACCCGATTGTCCTCCAGGCGGTAGCGCAGGCCGGACTCGGGACAGGCGGCCGTCCCGTCCGCCCCGAACCGCAGAAGATGGCCGTGGCGCGACATCCAGCCGGTCTGGCGCGCCGGCACCCCGAGGACAAAGCCGTAGTCAGGAACATCGCGACTGACCACCGCGCCGGCGGCCACGAACGCGTAGCGGCCGAGGGTGATGCCGCAGACAAGGGTGGCATTGGCGCCCACCGTGGCGCCGCGGCGCAGCACGGTGGGCTCATAGAGCGACTGGCGCCGGATCTGGCTCCGCGGGTTGGTGACGTTGGTCAGCACGCAGCTGGGGCCGAGAAAGACGTCGTCCTCCACCACCGTGCCGGTATACAGAGCCACGTTGTTCTGGACCTTGACGTTGGAGCCGACGACGACGCCGTCGGCGACCATGGTGTTCTGGCCGAAAACACAGTTGTCGCCGATGCGGGCGCCGGCGCAGATGTGCGCGAAATGCCAGACTTTGGTGCCGGCGCCGAGGGTGGCGCCCTCATCGATGACGGCGGTGGGGTGGGCAAAATGAGTCATGCCGGGGTGAAGGGGAAAACCTGCTCGAGAATGCGGACAACCTCCACGGCCTGCCGGCCGTCAGAGAGCGGCGGCCGGCGGGTCTGCACACATTCGATGAAGTGGCTCAGCTCAGCCGCCAGCGGCTGGAAATGCGCGGCGCCGGTAAACACGGTTTCCGAGCCGAGATCGACATTGTTCAGGCCGGCGTCGATCATGCGGCGGTGCAGGGTGACGGTTTCCTCCTTCTCGTCATACACCAGCATGCCGCGGCCGCCGACGATGGTCAGCCGGCGCCGGTCTTCCGGCCAGAGCCAGGAGCTGTGGAGGTGGGCGTGGCGACCGTCGGGAAACTCAAGGTGCAGGTAGACGTCATCTTCCATGCCCTGGCGCAGGCCGCAGTGACCGGTGGCGCTGATGCGTGACGGCGGAGTGCCGGCGAGGTGGAGCAGGGCGGCCACGTCGTGGACGCCGAGCGACCACAAGGCGTTTTCGGCCGCGCGCGCCTTCCCGTGTTTGGCCCGCTCCTGATGCAGGGTGAAGACGCGCCCCAGCTTTCCTTCCTGCAGGAACCCGCGGATAAAGGCGATGGCCGGCTTGTACAGCAGCAGGTGGCCGGCCATCAGGATGCGGCCGTGCGCCTCGGCAACCGCCACCAGATCCTCGGCTTCCGATGAGGTCAGGGTCATCGGTTTTTCCACCAGCACATCCTGGCCGGCAAGGAGAAATTCCCGCGCCAGACGGTGATGGGTCGGCGCCGGCGTGGCAATGACCACGGCCTGCAGGTCCGGCCGCCCGACCAGAGCCCGGTGGTCACTGACAATTTCCGTGCCCGGAAAGGCCGACGCCAGCGGCTCCCGCAACAGCTCAGACGGCTCGGCAATCGCCCGCAACACCTGCAGATCGTCGAGGGTCCGCACAATGTTGCGGCCCCAGGCTCCGGCACCGACAGCGCCAATGGCAACGGGTTGATTCATGAAAAGGGGGCGGAATGATGAAGAGACGGGAAAAACCGGCTCGGTGACGCTGCCGCCCCTGGTTACCAGACCCGGGAGGAACGGCTGGACCAGCGGTCGGCGGAGGAAGCGGGTGCCCTTGCGGGCCTGTGGATGAGCAGGCGGCCCGGATCACCCGATCCGGCCCTCGCGGATGTCCCGCAGACCGAGCAGACTCAGCAGAGGCACCTCGATTTCGCGTGTACTTCCAAGAAATTCAAGCAGCACCGCCACCCGCTCCCGCGCCGGAAGCACCCGTGCCACCCGCCCCACCGTCCCCCGCAGCGGACCTTCTCCGATTTCCACCTCGTCGCCCTCCAGCACCGGAATCGGCACCGACAACGGCTCATCATCAGGAACGGCCGCCCGCAGATCAGCAATGATCCCATCAGGGATGGATGGCACCGTGTCGCCGAAATGCACGATGCCGGCAATGCCCGAGGTGGCAAGAATAGCCCGCTGCCACTGGCCCCAGTCGCACCGCGTGAACAGGTATCCGGGAAAAAGTGCCTCCACAAACCACACCGGCCCCCGCGCCGTCTTCTTGCGGTGCCGCAGACGCGGACAGAAAGTCTCGATCGCTCCCGGCGCCAGTGCCTGCAGGTGCCGGGCCGCCAGATGCTCGCTCTTCGGCTTGGCCCGCAGGCATCGCCATTCCAACAAATCCAAGGTCATGACAGCATCAACACTCATGGCAGATCAAGAAGCTTTCCGGCCAGCGGGGCCAGCGTGCGCGCCCGATGGTGCCAGTACTCAAGCTTTTCCAGCCGCCCGCGCTGCTCCGGCGCCAGCCCCTCCCCCAGCCCCTCAGCCAGCACCCGCAGCCGCCCCAGTCGGCCCTGCCCGTTCTCCAGATGCGGCACCACCTGCCCATTGATGAATCCCGAAACCAGGCTCTTCAAATCCGTCTCCGCCCGATAATGGTCACGACGGTCGCCCGGCACATACGACACCCGCACCGCCCCAAACGCCCGCAACGCCTTCAACCCCTGGCTCACCGACCCCTTGCTGATCCGCAACCGGCTCACCAGTTGATCAAAAGTCATCGGCTCCGCCGCCATGAACAACAGGCCGTAAATCTCCCCGATCGAGCGCGGTACCCCGAGCAACCGGGTCGCCGCCACAAACAAATCAATCGCCTCCACCTCCAGCGCCGACAACTCCGCCCCCGCCACCACAGGTGGCTCCGCAGAAGGCGTGGTACCGGACAAATCCATCGAAACCCCATCCTCTATCAAAAAAGATCAAAGAGTCCAGTTTGTTCAGTAAAAAATGAAACAGGACGGAGCCGGGCTTGCAAATGTGTTCAGAAAAGCACATTTGGGGATTTGGTGCCACGGGTGGACACGTACTCTGTGATTGCGCGCTGGGGCCCCCCACGGGTGGACAGGTACTATGCGAGGCTCCCGGGGAGGTGGCGAAATTCGGACAGGTACCATGGCAGCGCCCTGGCTGTGCGTTGCCGATTGGGTGGGGCGTTATGGCCGGGGTGGCGGGAGTGGCTGGGGTGGCGTAGGCTGGCGCATGTCTGGTGACCTGGTGCCTTCATCCAGTTCCGGCGGTCCACCTCCGGTGCCGGAGGTCTGGCTGGGGAGGCCGGCGCCCTTGGGGGCGTGTTTTGACGGGGGTGGGGTGAATTTTGCGTTGTTTTCGGATCATGCGACGCGGGTGGAGGTGTGTCTGTTTGATTCGGCGGAGGCGACGGCGGAGTCGGTGCGGTTGGTGTTACCGGAGCGGACGGATCAGGTGTGGCATGGGTATGTGCCCGGGCTGCGGCCGGGGCAGGTCTACGGTTACCGTGTGCACGGCCCGTTTGATCCGGGCAACGGTCACCGCTTCAATCCGCGGAAGGTGCTGCTTGATCCGTATGCGCGGGCGGTGGCGCGGGAGTTCCGGTGGGATGCGGCGGTGGATCTGCCGGACCGGGACACGGCGCACTGTGCGGCGTTGGGCATGGTGGTGGCGGGGGCGGGGGCGGCCGACCGCCGGCCGGCGACGCCGTGGCATCAGACGGTGGTGTATGAGCTGCACGTCCGGGGGTTTACCCGGCAGCACCCCGGAGTGCCGGAAGACCAGCGCGGCACCTACGCGGGCCTGGCCTCCCCGGCGGCGTTGGATCATCTGCACCGCCTGGGCGTGACCGCAGTGGAATTGCTGCCGGTGCATTACCCGATCGATGAGCGGTTTCTGGTCGAACGCGGGCGGGTCAACTACTGGGGCTACAACACCCTCGGTTTTTTTGCGCCGAACCCGCGTTATGCCGCCTCCGGGACGGCCGGGGCCGTTGAGGAATTCCGGGCGATGGTGCGCGCGCTGCATGCGGCCGGCATCGAGGTGATTCTTGATGTCGTGTACAGCCATACCGGCGAAGGCGGGGCGGACGGGCCGACGCTGTCGCTGCGCGGCATCGACAATGCAGCCTACTACCGGCTGGCGGACGACCGCTCGCAGTACGTCGACTACACCGGATGCGGCAATTCCCTCAACGTGACGCACCCGCGCACGCTGCAACTCATCATGGACTCACTGCGGCACTGGGTCGGGGAAATGGGGGTCGACGGCTTCCGTTTCGACCTGGCCAGTGCGCTGGCGCGGGAGGAGGCGGCCGTTGACCGGCTCGGCGCGTTTTTTGACATCATTCATCAGGATCCGGTGCTCTCGCAGGTCAAACTGATCGCCGAGCCCTGGGACCTCGGGCCGGACGGGTATCAGGTGGGCCATTTTCCGGTGCTGTGGAGCGAGTGGAATGATCGATACCGCGACGGCGTGCGGAGGTTCTGGAAAGGGCATGGCGGCACCGTCGGCGAGCTGGCGTCGCGGCTGGCCGGCAGCAGCGACCTGTATGCGCACAACGGACGGCGCCCGAGTGCCAGCGTGAATTTTGTCACCGCGCACGACGGCTTCACGCTGCGTGATCTGGTCAGTTACAATGCCAAGCACAACGAAGCCAATGGCGAGGAGAACCGCGATGGAGCGACCGACAACCTGAGCTGGAACTGCGGTGTGGAGGGGCCGACGGCCGATGACGAGGTCAACCGGCTGCGGGCGCGCCAGCAGCGCAATTTCCTGGCCAGCTTGTTTCTCTCGCAGGGGGTACCGATGCTGCTGGCCGGCGACGAATTCGGCCACTCCCAGCAGGGCAACAACAACGCGTATTGCCAGGACTCGTCGCTGAGCTGGCTTGGCTGGGAGCATACGGCCGGGCAGCGGGAGCTGCTGGAATTCACCCGGCGCGTCATCGCCCTGCGCCGCTCCCATCCGGTATTCCGGCGGCGGCATTTCTTTCAGGGGCGGGCCATTCACGGGGCGGACGTCAAAGACATTTACTGGCTCAAACCTGATGGATCGGAAATGACCGATGCCGACTGGAACGCCCCCGGTGTGCGGACCCTCGCCATGGTGCTTCCGGGTGACCAGATCAGCGAACGGGGCGAACGCGGTGAGCGGATTACCGGTCACACCTTGGCCATCCTGCTCAATGCCGGCCATGAGCCCGTGCCCTTTCTTCTCGGGGTGCGCCGGCGTGACCAGCGTTGGCACTGCGTGCTGGATACGGCCGGAGCCGGCGACGGCCGCTGCTCGTTCGGTCACATGGACGCGTTCCCGCTGGGCCCGCGGTCGTTGGTCGTGCTGCAGGCGGAGACGGTTGCCGTTCCGGACTGATCGGGCAGGCGGCCACCGGCTCGGTGGCAGTGCATGACGCCGGGTGACAGGTGACGGGGGAGGCCGAACCGGGGCCGCGCCGGTACCGGTCACCTATGGCGTGGTGTTGACGAATGGCCTCGGGGCCGTTTCTGCGGCGACCGCTTTGAGCGTCTGGCGGGCACGGGTTTCAAGGTCGACCATGGCCCGGGTGCGGCGGAGGCGGGCCGGCAGGCGGGTGATGGCGGCGAGGGCGGCGCGGCCGGCCTCGGCGGCCTCATCGTTTCGCCCGGCCATCGCGAGCACCTCGCTGCGCCGGACCAGCCATGATTCCGGGCGGGGAGCGGCGGCGGAGGCGGTTTCAATTCGGGCGAGTGCAGCATCAAGGCGGCCGGCCTTGATTTCGAGGTCGAGGGCGGCCAGTTGGAGGGTGACGACGCCGGTGCCGAGCTGGCGCAGACCGTCCTCGAGGCTGCGGATGGCGGCGTCCCATTGCGGGGGGGTGGTGGCCGCGAGGGCCGAGGCGCGCTCGAGGAAGTATTCCGGTTCCGGTCGGGTGCTCGCGGTGATGGCCGCGCTGAAATCGGCGGCGGCTCCTGAGGGGTCGCTGAGCATGACCCTCGCCCGCGCCCGGGTGACAAGGGCTTCGACGTGATGCGGCTCGCGGGCGAGCAGGCGGTTGAGCGTGGTGCAGGCCTCGGCTGGACGGCCGGTGGCGAGCAGGAGTTTGCCGCGGCCGAGAGCGACGGCCACCGGATCCGCCTGCCGGGCCTCGGCGCGGTCGTAGTCGGCGGCGGCCTCGGCCCAGGCATAGTGGGCTGCGTGCAGCCCGGCGCGTTCGAGGTACAGGGCGCCCGGGTCCGCCGACCTGGTGATCCGCCTGGTCACGTCCTCAATGCGTTCATGCAGGTCGCCATGCGCCATGGCTGGCCCGGCCAGCGCCATTCCGATGACCAGCAGCTTGAGCTTCACTGGCGTAAAGTGGTGGCTCTGGCCTCGTTGGAGTAAGGCGAGTTGCCGGAGGCATTGGTGGCACGGACGCGGAAGGAATACGTCGAATTCGCCCTCAACCCGGTGGACGAGAAACTGGTGACGTTGGCAGCCGTGGCCGCGATCTGGGACCACTTGCCGGTTCCCAGTTTGCGTTCGATGCGGAATCCGGTTTCGGTGCCCGAGGTGTCGGCCCAGGCAAGGTCAATCCGGGACTTAGAGACGGCAGTGGCGGTCAAGCCGGCCGGAGCGGTGAGAGGGGGAGCAGGACTGGCGCTGACTTCGGCCGACGGAGCGCTTGCGCCGCCGGAGTTGGCAGCGGTAACGACGTAATAATATGTCGTGTTGCCGGTGACGGTGGTATCGATGAACGAGGTGGTGGTGAGGCCGGAAGCGAGCGGCGAGTATCCGGAGCCGCTGACCGTTGAGCGGAAGACATGATACGCCTTTGCGGTGCTGCTGGCAGTCCACGTCAGGGTGACCCGGCCATTGCCGGCAGTGGCGACCAAGCCGGTCGGGGGTGCCGGCGGCAGGGGAAATGTCGTGGCTTTAGCTTCGTTGGAATAGGGCGAGGTGCCGACGGCATTGGTGGCGCGGACGCGGAAGGAGTAAGTCGTATTTGCCCTCAATCCGGTGGAGGAGAGCCCGGTGACGTCGGCGGCGGTGACCGCGATCTGGGACCATTGGCCAGTGCCCAGTTTGCGCTCGATGCGGAATCCGGTTTCGTTGTCCGAGGTATCGGTCCACGACAGGTTGATCTGCGAGGGCGAGACGGTCGTGGCAGTCAGACCGGCCGGCGCGGTTGGCGCTGTCGGAGGCGGCAGGGGTGTGGCGGAAGCCTCGGCGGAGGGCGGGCTTTCGCCAGCGGCATTGGTGGCGGTGACGATGTAGAAATACGTCGTGCCGTTGGTGACGGAGGAGTCGAGGAACGATGGCGTGGTCAGGCCGGAGGCGAGCAGGGAGTATCCGGAACCGCTGGTGGTGGAACGGAAGACGGTGTGGGAATCGGCACCGGCAGCGGCGGTCCAGGCGAGGGTGACCTGGGCGTTGCCCGAAGTGGCGGTCAGGTTGGCGGGGGCGTCGGGCAGCGGTGGCAGCGGTGTGGCGGAAGCCTCGGCGGAGGGCGGGCTTTCGCCAGCGGCATTGGTGGCGGTGACGATGTAGAAATACGTCGTGCCGTTGGTGACGGAGGAGTCGAGGAACGATGGCGTGGTCAGGCCGG
>JALRGF010000299.1 GCA_023253495.1 Verrucomicrobiales bacterium | reverse complement strand
CGCACCCCGAGGTCGTGCGTGTAGGCCAGCGCCGTCGCCTGATGAAAAAACCCGAAGACCCAGCCGAACGGAACCACCGCCACGGCGGCCAGTACCAGCGCCGGCACCGCCCCCGCCGCCACCATCAGCAGCGCCCCGGTCCGACGGAACCACCCGCCCGGCGACAACCGAGGCAGCCCGCCCGCCGGCAACTGACACGCCCAAACCGCCCGCGCAAAAAATGCCTGCGTCACTTTCAGCCAGATCCACGCCGCCGTCAGCACCGCCGCCCACCCCGCCGCCCCGAACCCCGCCCCCCCGCCCCGCGTCTGGTCGGCCCAGCAAAACAAAAGCGCCAACACCATCGGCACCGGACCGACCACACACCACACCAGCGCCGACCCCGGCAGCGCCCGCAGCCGCGCAAATGCCTCGTCCAGGCGCTCGGAAGCACCCACCTCTTCTTCATCGTCACGATGCAGTCGCGGCCGGCTCATCGGTCATCAGTCGTTTCCCGGCCCCAGATCACCCCGTCGTGGAACACCTCCGGCACCCGCCGCCAGCCGGCCGCCACCGCATAAAAAATGACCCACACCACCCCCGCCGCCACCACCCATTGCCCGAACGCCGCCCACGCCACCCGACCGCCCCGCCCCCCCGCCCGCTCCGCTTCCCGCCTCAGGCAGTCGGCACACACCAGCCGGAACTCGTGCTCGACCACACACTCGCGGCAACAGGCCAGCCCGCACGACCGGCACCGCGCCACCGCCGACCGCTCCGGATGGCGCCGGCATTGGGCATCACGACGCTCCATCATAGGCCCGGCGGTTCTGTGACGGCCAGTCCTGATGCTCCCCCCAACCGCTCAGATCCCTCCGGTCCCTCCGGTCCCTCAGGTCCCTCCGGTCCACCCGCCTGAGCCGCCGTCAACACCGGCGCCAGCTGCGCCAGCACCCGGCGGGCCGGCCGCAGCCGGCTGAGCGGGCGCACGCGGGCCACGCGGGTTGCGGTCTGGATCTGGAAACGGCAGGTCGGTCCGAGCACCAGATTGATGACCAGCAGCACAAGGCATACGGCCGCCAGCCCCAACGCCGGAACCGCCAGCGCATAAAACAAAAATACCGCGTCGCCGACCGCCGCCCCCGCCTGCCGCAGCGCCAGCGCGCCCGCCACCCCCAGCGCCACCGCAGGCGCACCGAAGATCAGGTTCAACACCATTCCGGTGCGCGTCCGCACGATGGCCACCGACTGGATGCGGGCGGTCTCAAACCGGAGGTATTCCTCGACAAAGGGGAGAAGCACCCCGGTGCCTCGTACATACAGAAGATCATGCGGCCCGAGCCAGAAGCTGGACACCCCGAAAAGACCGCGGGCCAACCGCTCATAATCATCAAACCGGCGCTTCATCGTTCCTCCTCCCCGGCCATGGACTCACCATCCACCGCCACCTCGTCGACGCCCGCTCCCGAGGCCTCCCCGTCCGCCGGCGGCGGCACCTCCACCACCACCTCAGTCGCCCGCCCGCTGATCGCCATCACCGAGTACACCACCGCCCCGATTCCCGCCACCCCGAGAAGCAACAGCAACCCGGCCAGCCCGCCCGCCAGCCACCACCGGAACGGCCCGCGCGGCGGCAGGCCGCGCGGCGCATGACGATGCCGGATGACCAGGAAAAGCACCACCGGAGAGGCCAGCATCGCGAGAAAAATGCCGTAAAAAGGAATGAACAGCAGCGGCAGCACCAGCAGCATCAACGCGATATTGTCGTGCACACGGGTGCGCCGACGGAACCGCGGCGCCTCGATCACCTCCCGACGCGCATGCAGACACCGCAGGCACAGGTGCTCACCAAACCACTCGGCCTCGCACCCCGGACACGTGTAGCTGCCGCAACCGGCACACACACCGGTCGCCGCCCGCTCCGGACAGGAAAAACACCCGGCCCCGCCGTCGACCACCACCGCCGGCCGCACGATCCGCCCGGCCCCGCGGTCACGCGCCAGCCACGCCACCCCGGTCACCTCGCGCCGGCACCCGGGACATCGGACTGCGAGCACCGGTCCGCCGACCGGAAAGGTCAGCGGCGCCGAGCACAGCGGACACGGGACCATGGCTCAGACCGGAAATTTTTTCACCACCACCGTCCGGGCGATCAGGTCGTGCAAGGCCTGCTTCCGGCGCGTCCAGCCGGCCATGTAATACCCGAAACCGCCGACCACCGACCACACCAGCATTACCAGCAGGCCCGCCAGCATGGCCACCGGCAAGTCCTCGGGCACCCCGGTCCCCACACCGCTGCCAAAGGAAATCACCGAGCCCACCAAAAACGCGATCGTCCCCGGCACCGCCCAGATCAGCATGTTCAGAAGCTTCGCCCCGCCCCGGCCCAGCGCCTGCAGATACGTCAACGGCTCACCGGACGGCTTCACCACCCGCGCTCCGATCGCCATTTTGCCCACCGTGGCCCCGAACCGCCCGACCATCAGCGTGTTGTAGATCAGCGGAATAAACATGTTCCCGAGCATCATGAGGACGTACGCCGCCACCATCGGACCATCCATCGTCTTGAATTCATGCAACGGATCGGTCGTCGTCGCCAGACCGCCGGCCAGCGCTTTACGGAACGCCATGTAATAATACGGCAGCGCCACCAGGGCGTTGGGAATCATCAGAACCAGCACGTCGACCACCATCGCCAGCGTGCGCCACCAGAACCCGACATAAGACAACTCGCCCACACCGGCCATCCGCCCCACCGGTGTCCCTTCGCGCAACGACTGCAGAAACGCCTGCTTGTGCTCCAGTGACACCCAGCGGTCACCATATCTCACCATCAGCGAAATCGGACGCGTCTGGCCGGAATAAGCACACACCGCCATTTCCACCGCCGCCGGGCCGCCGGTCTCCGCCGGCACCACCGGAGGTCCGGCGGAACGAACGTCCGCCCCACCCGCGCCGGCCACCCGCACGTGGTCAGCGACCGATGACCACGGCTGCCATGACGCCAGGCCTGTTTTCCAGACCAAGGTGCCCGGCTGCAGCACCCCGGATCTCTCAAGTGCCAGAAGCTCCGATCCGGTGATCGGACCACGCGGCTCGTTGTGGTGGGCGTAATACCAGTCGGGTTCCATGGCGGCAATTCTCAGGGGTCAGCCGCGGCAGTTCCGGCGGACGCGTTGGGACGTTGAGTGAATCCGCAAGCAAAGCGGCGGAATCCCGCGCCGTCAACGACCGGCACGCCATCCCCCCAGCCATCCCCCGTATCAGCCCACCTCATTCAGCCGCCGCAAAACAATAAAGCACACCGTCATCCGCCCCGATGAGCACGCGCCCGCCCACCACCGCCGGACTCGCCTTGACCGGCGCGCCGATCTCGTAACTCCATTTCTCCTCACCCGTCGCCGCATCCACCGCATACAGGCGGCCGTCGTCTGATCCGCAGACGACCAGACCGCCAGCGACCACCGGCGAGCTGGCCACCTTGTCCCGCGCCCGGAACACCCATTTTTCCTCGCCGGTGGCGCGGTCCAGACAGCGCAGCCGCTTGTCGTCGCCACCGATAAACACGCGTTCCGCCGTCACCGCCGGCGAAGTGAAATACGGAAAATCCTTGTCGCGGAATTCCCACTTCACCGCGCCAGTGGCCAGATCATAACACTCGACCCGGTTGCCGGAATGCCCGCAGTAACCGAGCCCGTCGCGCACCGCCACCGAGTTGGGCATGTAAATCTTCAGGTCCACGCGCCGGACCAGGGTGCCATCCGTCCTGATTACGTCGAGCGTGCCATTGCAGCCGCCGAATACGAGGTGTCCGTCCCAGACCGAGGCCGCCCCGTTGACCGGGCCTCCGGCGTCATACTCCCACAGCTTTTCACCGGTCGCCGCCTTCACGGCGACGCAGGTCCCGGTGAATCCCACCGCAAAGACCGCCGGCACCGCTTCCGCCCCGGGCGCCGTGAACGGCGTCAGCCCGCCCTTGATCTCACCCTTGGTGTCAAATGTCCACTGCACCGCGCCGGTGGCCGCGTCCAGCGAGCGCACCACACCGTCGGTCCCGCCAAAAACCACCCGGCCGTCGATCAGACAGGCCGACCCCTCAATCGGGTCGCGCGATGGTTTTTTCTTCTGCTCATCCATCAGCTCGAGCTGCCAGACTTCCTTCCCGTCCGCCAGCGACACCGCACGAAACACCCCGTTGCCATCGCCATAATAGACGCGCTCGCCGTCACTCACCGGGGTGGCCAGAATCGGTTTGCCTCCCGGCACCGACCACGCCAGCCGCAGCGGCGCCGTCACCGCCGACGCCGCCACCCCCTGCAACGAGGCATCCCCGCGTACCACCGGCCAGCTGTCGGCCCCGCGGACCCACGGAAGCATCAGCCCGAAACAAGCCGCAACGGACACGGGAATCAGGCGACGGAAAATCATACCGGCTTTCATTCATTCCCTCATACGCCCGATCCCGCACGCCGGCAACCGCCACCCCCCGCACCGCCCCAACGAAAATCCCCGACCATCATCAATCCCCGGGGCGCCCGCCGGCTCAGCCGAGGCCCAGAAGCCCGCCGAGGCGTGTGAAACTCGCCTCCCCGAAACCCATCAGCCGCTTCGCCCGGTAATCGCGCTCCAGCGGATTGCCGATCCCGTGGAGGTACCGTGCACTGTCCAGATCATAGCGCCCGCCCAGCCACGGTCCCCATGGCACCACCGGCACCGGATAATCACTGCCATGCAGCACCCGGTCGTGCACCCCGGAAGCCAGCAGCTCCGGCAACGTGCCAAAACGGTTCATCGTCGTCAGCGCCGAACTGTCCGCATATAAATGCGGATACTCCCGCATCATCCGCAACAATCGCGGTGTGTAATGCGCCCCCAGCGGTGCATTCCGCCCGGCCCCGTGCGCCGCAATGCACACCACCCCGCACTCCAGCGGCCCGCGCAATACCTCCGGCGACTCCAGATGCCGCGCCACCACCGGCAACGTCGCCTCTCCCCCGGTGTGCGCCAGCAACACCATCCCGCCAGCTGCCATCGCCTTCCAGAAATCACGGTGCCGCGGCGCCGAACACTCGACGCCATGTACGTTCGGCAGCAGCTTCAGCACCCGCGCCCCCGCTTCCAGACACCGGTCCAGCTCCGCCCGCGCATCCGGCCGCGACGGATGAATCGACACCGCCGGAATGATTTCCCCATGCTCGCGCGCCAGCCTCAGCACATGCGCGTTGGGCACATGAAACATCGCCACCCCGTCCATCCGCGTCCCATCATCGCGATACACCTCGTCCTGCGCCAGCAACACCACCCGGTCCAGCGACGACTCCCGCACCCATCGCACCACCTGCGCCACATACGCCTCGTCCAGACCACCATCCCTCAACAACGAGGACGGCAGCCCGGCACTCCGCACCAACGCCCGTCCCACCAACCGCCGCCACGGCGACCGCAGGTCAATCCAGCACCCGGAACCAGACGATCCATCCCCCACACAATGGACATGAGCATCAATGAGCAGCGCCATAACCAGAAAAACCCCGGATTCCGCCTCCCGATGCCCCAGATCCACCGTCCCGGCAAGCCGATCCCGCAATTTTGGTTTCGGTTTCGCAACGGTTCCGTTACATTCAACTCGATAATGCGGATCCGCCGCACCCGCTGCCCGCAACCGCCGCGGAAAACCATCTTTTTCAAGACATTTCAGAAATTTCCGTAAAATCACTCCTTTTCCAGATCATGAAAATCCCGGCCTTATCGACACTCATCGGCGCCGCCACCCTGCTCTCCACGGCATCCGGCACCATTCTCCTCAACGAGATCCACATCAACCCGCCGCCGAATCTCGATCTGAACTACGAATACATCGAGCTGCGCAGCACCACCGACGGCATCGAAGCCTGCACCGGCCTGACCCTGCTCATCATCGAAAACAACGGCATCCAGGTCGGGGAAGTGGAGGAGGCACTGCCTCTTGACGGGCTTTCGACCGGAACCAACGGCCTTCTGCTTCTCGGCAACGGCTATGACGGCGAACCGCCCGGCGGGCCGTGGTTCGGCTTCAAAGCCCCGGCAACCGCCACCGCGGATCCCTCCGGAACACCGCCATTTTCAGGGCTGGGGGACGACGACCTCGACCCGAACGGCGGCCTGACATTTCTGCTGGTTTCCGGCTGGACCGGCCTGAGCAATGCCACCGCCACCAGCCTCGGAGACGTCGACGTCAACAACAACTCCGTGCTCGACTGGCTGGAAAACCCGAAACCTCCCGGCAGCCAGCAGACGCAGCCGTACACCACGCTGGTCGACAGCATCGGGTTCCGCGACCTGAGCAACACCCCGGTCCGCCTGCCCTACACGAGCGCCGACCTCAACCTGCGCCCGGGCAGCGCCGCCACCTTCGCCCCTGATAATATCTCGCGTCGCCGCAGCCGCGCCGCCACCCCGGGCGACCAAAACAACGCCTCCGCCTGGTACGGCGGCAACCTCGCCGGTACCGCCGCCAACGCCGTAGCCTACGACGTGCAGTTCTTCGGCGACTTCAAAGGTCAGGCCACCCCCGGTCAGGAAAACCTCAATGCCGCGCCACCTGTCGGCAACTTCCTCATCAATGAAGTCGCCATCAACCCCCCCGGCACCAGCGACGGAAATTACGAGTACATCGAAATCATCAATGCCGGCGGCGGTGCGGCCAGCCTGCAGGGGCTTGCCTTGGTCCTGCTCCGCTCGAACGACGGCAACGGCCGCACCGCGCTCGGCACCATCACCGAAGCCTGGGACCTCGGTGCCTACGTCTCCGGAGCCAACGGCCTGCTCCTGCTCGGCAACAACTATCCTGTGGGTGACATTCCCTGGGGACGCTACGTCGATCCGCAGACGCAGATCGCCGATCCCGAGGCCCCGGCTACCCAGACGCCCGTGCGCTGGTCGGGCATGGGCGACGACGATATCGGAAGCAACAACGGGTTCACCCTGCTGCTGGTCCAGAATTATACCGGGACCATCGGCCAGGATCTCGACACCAACAACGACGGCGTGCTCGACGTGAAGCCATGGGCGTCCATCAAGGACAGCGTGGGCTTCGACCAGACCAACGGCAACGGCAAATCCTACGCCCAGGCGAAAATCACCGCCTCCCCGGCTTACGATATCGACAACCTCTCACGCCAGCTCGGCAATACCGCCGCCAATACCGCCGCCGCCTGGTACGGCGGCGACTACGGCGGCAACAGCGCTTTCACCATCGCTTTCCAGAATGACGCCGCACGCCCGGTCGTCGGAGGCTTCCGCGGGGCCGCCACCCCGGGCCGCGGCAATCTCAATGCCCCTCCCGCCCCCGCCGCCATCCGCCTCAACGAGATCAACGTCGATCCGGTGCCCAACCCGGATGCCTCCTACGAATACATCGAACTGGTCAACGCCGACCTCACCCTCGGCGGCATGAACGGCCTCACCCTCGTCATCGCCGACGCCGGCAGCGGCGCCAGCAACGGGCAGGTCGTGGAATCCATCGACCTCAGCAGCCTTTCGACCGGCCCCAACGGCCTGGTCATCCTCGGAGACAGCTACGACAATATCTCCCCTTACGACATCCCCAACAAGCTGATCTCGCCACTCACGGCGCGCGAAGACCCGGCCGGCTTGGATGCCGCCGGGGATATCGGCCCCAACTCGGCGCTCGTGGTCCTCGTGACCAAAGGCCCCAAACCCGAGGTGGGATCGACCATCGCGACCATCGCCGCCGCCGACATCCTCGACAGCATCGGGTTCGGGTCGTCACCAAACCCGGCCGTCAGCCTGCTCTCGACATCGTTCACCCCGGACAACGTGTCGCGCTACCCGGGCCAGTTTACCGCCAACTCCGCCAGTGCCTGGTTCAGCGGTGAACTGGACTCCGCTTTTGGCGATGCCAGCCTGTTCT
The DNA here is from genome assembly GCA_023253495.1 of Verrucomicrobiales bacterium. Taxonomy (GTDB): domain Bacteria; phylum Verrucomicrobiota; class Verrucomicrobiia; order Verrucomicrobiales; family V1-33; genus CAJBME01. The sequence continues at coordinate 51 of JALRGF010000299.1, read as the reverse complement.
TCGGCAGCCAGTTCGCCGGAACCTACAAAGGGGGCGCGAGCCCCGGCCGCT
>JALRGF010000135.1 GCA_023253495.1 Verrucomicrobiales bacterium | reverse complement strand
CGAGGGCAAAGCGCCGGCGGTCACCACCCCGGACGACCGCGACCAGACGCAGGAAGCACTTGCCGCAGCCCAGCCGCGGTTTGATTTCAAACTCGACGGGACGCGCCTGATTCTCGACACGTGGAACCTGTCCGAAGTGCGCGTGAACTATTACCTGATGGATCTGGAGTTCCTCTTCAGCACCAATCCGTTTGTCGGCCAGGACAGCCGGCGCTTCGCCCAGATCATGCCGAACCTCACGGAAATCCGGCGCCCGGCCGACGCCCGAGCGTCGGTCGAGGAACTCGCCCTGCCCCGCGAATTCCAGAACCGGAATGTGCTCGTCGAGGTGGTGGCTGCCGGCCGGCGCGCGTCGCAGGCGGTCTACGCCAACGAGCTGAAGGTGTCGCTCAGCGAGGCCTTCGGCCAGCTGCAGGTGCGTCACGCCCGGGACGACCGCCCGCTCCCGCGCACGTACATAAAGGTGTTTGCCGAAGTCGCGGGTAAGCCGGTTTTCTACAAGGACGGGTACACCGACCTGCGCGGGAAATTCGATTACGCCAGCCTGAGCACCGACGACCTCAACGGTGCCACCCGCTTCGCGATTCTGATCCTCAGCGCGGATCACGGGGCAGTCGTCAAGGAGGCTCAGCCGCCGCGGCAATAAGGCGCGCCACCGGAGGGAGCACCGGAAAACCGAGAGATCCCGCACGGGGTCCCCGGATCCGGACGCTCGACCGGGGCCGCGAAATTCTTTTGATTTTTAGACGGCAGTCGGCCTCCGCTTCGCTGATTGCCGCGTTCGATGGAAGCGTGGCTGGTTCCTGCGAGCCGGCCGCCCGACATCCGAAGCCCCATCAACCACCCAATTAATCCGACCGAAATCCATGAAACCCAAACTCCTCGCCATCCTGGCCTCCCTCTTCGCCGCCGTCACCGTCTACGCCGGTGATTTTCCGGACATCAGCGTCGCCGACCTGAAGAAGGCCATTGCTGACAAGAAAGTCGTCGTCATCGACGTCAATGGCTCCGATTCCTGGAAGGAAGGTCATGTGCCGACCGCCATCGACTTCGAATCGAAGAAGGCCGATCTCGCCAAGGTGCTGCCGGCCGACAAGAACACGCTGGTCGTCGCCTATTGCGGTGGTCCGTCCTGCGGCGCTTACGCCGCCGCCGCCAAGAAGGCGAAGGAACTCGGCTACACGAATGTCAAACACCTCTCGGCCGGCATCTCCGGCTGGAAGAAGGCCGGTGAAAAGACCGAAGCCGGCAAGTAACAGGCCGCCGGCGGCCTCCATCACGGCCGTCGCCACGTGACAAAGGGGTCGGGGTTGCCCCGGCCCCTTTGTTGCGTTTTTTCTCCCCTCAACAACCAACCCCGCGCCCGCATTTCCACTCCGCCATGAAACGCCTTCTCTGCACCTCCCTGCTCGTCCTGACCTCGGCCGGCCTGCTCCTCGCCGAAAATGCCAAACCGGTGAAATACACCGCCACCATGACAGGCGTCGTCTGTGGGGCGTGCAAAAAAACGGTGCGCCAGTCGTTCACCAAAATGGGAGCCAGCAACATCGAGTTCAAACCCGGCGCCAAACAAGGCGAGCAGTCGGTCACCTTCGAATCGACCAACCCAAAGCTGACCAAAGATGAGGCCAGCAAGGCGCTCGGCGAGGCCGCTGAGGAATTCAAGGTACTCGCCCTGGTCGCCAACTGAGCCGCTGACCGTGGCGCCATCCGCCCCGCTCCGGAGGGCCGGCCTCAGGCCAATGCCGATTTCCCGCTCCCTCTTTCCCCCTCATCCCTTTCCCGCCTCAACCATCCATCCCCGCCATCCTCGCATCCCATGATCACCCGTCGCTTTTTTGTCGCCGCCGCCATCGCTCTGGCGGCCACGTTCGCCCTGCCTTCCGTTGCCTCCGACTTTCCCAAGGGCAGTCCGAAATTTGAAAAGAGCTACCGCAGCGCGCTGGCGGAAGCCAAAAAGTCCGGCAAGCCGGTCATTGTTGTTTTTTCCGCTTCCTGGTGCGGCCCGTGCCAGCAGATGAAGAAAAACACGTATCCGAGCGCCGAGGTCACCCCGATGCACGACAAATTCGTGTGGGCGTATCTGGACACCGACGAGGAAGCCAACGCCGAGGTGGCCAAACAATTCAAGGTGGCCGGCATCCCGCACATTGAATTTCTCGACAAGGAAGGGAAGTCGCTCGGCAATCAGGTCGGCAGCGCGCCCGCGCCCGCCTTCGCCAAAACCCTCGAAGGCATTCTCAAGAAGGCCGGGGGCAAAGCCGCCGAATGAACGCATCAAGATCCCGTGTCATGAACCGTTCCCGATTTCTCTCCTCGCTGGCCCTCGTCTGCGGGGTCGCTTTCGCCCCGCTTTCCACCATGGCCGAGCCCGCTGCCACCCCGCTGCAGTCCATCGCCCTCAAGGACATTGATGGAAAGGAGACCTCGCTCAAGGCGTATGCCGGCAAGGTGCTGCTGGTGGTCAATGTCGCGTCCCGCTGCGGCTACACCCGTCAGTACGCCGGCCTGCAGTCGCTGCAGGAAAAGTTTGCTGCCAAGGGTTTCAGTGTGCTGGGTTTTCCGAGCAACGACTTTGGCGGCCAGGAGCCGGGCACGGAAGCTGAGATCAAAGAGTTCTGCTCCACGACCTACAATGTGACTTTCCCGCTCTTCGAGAAGCTGAAGGTCAAGGGGGACGGTCAGCATGCCCTCTTCGCCGCCCTCACCGGCACCGGCTCCCCGCTGCCCGGCGCCGTGAAATGGAATTTCGGCAAATTCCTCATCGGCAAGGACGGCACCCTGATCAAGCGCTGGGACTCCGGCACCGAGCCCGACAGCGCGGAAATCACCGGCGCTATTGAGGCGGCGCTCGCCGCGAAATAAACGGGCGGTCCGATGACCGGTCGCCGTCACGGTGGCCGGTCCCGGAGGCTTTTTTTGCCCGCCCATGACCGCGGTTTCGCTGATCGAAAAAAAACGCGAGGGCGCGGCGCTCGACCCGGCGGAAATCGCCTGGCTCATCCGCGAATTCACCGCGGACCGGCTCCCGGATTACCAGATGAGCGCCTTCGCGATGGCGGTCTATTTCCGCGGCATGACGGCCGCGGAGACCGGTGCCCTGACGGAGGCCATGCGGCGCAGTGGCGAGTCGTTCGTCTGGCCAGCGGGCCATCCGCCGGTGGTCGACAAACATTCCACAGGCGGCATCGGCGACAAGACGTCGCTGGTCGTGGCGCCGCTGCTGGCCTGCGACGGTCTCTGGGTGCCGATGATCTCCGGGCGCGGGCTGGGCATCACCGGTGGCACCCTGGACAAGCTGGAAAGCATCCCGGGATTCCGGGTCGGCCTGAGCCGCGAGCAGACGGTGCGGCAGATCGAGGCGCTGGGAGTGGCCATGATCGGTCAGACACCGGAAATCTGCCCCGCGGACCGCAAGCTTTATGCCCTGCGCGACGTCACCGCCACCGTGCCGAGCCAGCCGCTGATCGTCGCCAGCATCATGTCGAAAAAACTCGCGGAAGGGCTCGATCGCCTGTCGCTGGACGTGAAGTTCGGCTCCGGCGCCTTCATGAAATCCATGGCGGAAGCGGAATCGCTGACGGCCGCCATGGTCGACGTCGGCCGGAGCATGGGGGTGGCGACTCACGCGCGTCTCACCCCGATGGAGGAACCGCTGGGCCACGCCGTCGGCAACGCGCTCGAAGTGCAGGAATGCCTCGACGTGCTGGGCGGCGCCGGGCCGCCGGATCTGGTCGAGCTGGTCCTCGACCTGTGCGAACCGGTCGCACAGTCGTCCCGCATGGCGCTGGCCGGCCGGCTGGCCGACGGCTCGGCGCTGCGGAAATTCCACGCCATGGTCGCGGCGCAGGGCGGCGATCTCGAGGCGTTTGCGCGGCGGCCGGCGGCCCCGGTCATCCGCGAATGGCGCGCTCCGGTTTCCGGCGTGCTCACGCGGATGGATGCCGGCCTGATCGGCCGCGCGGCGGGCGGCCTCGGGGCCGGCCGACGGCGGACCGACGATTCGATCGACCCGCGTGTCGGCTTCGACCGGCTGGCCAAAACCGGGACGCGGCTCGACCGCGGTGACGTTGTCCTGCGGGTCCATGCGGCCGACGAGGCCGCGGCCGACGAGGCGCTGGCCGGCGTCCTGCCGGGTGTGGTCATCACCTGATGCCGGAAACCGGCTGAAAGACCGCGGCCCCGGGCGTCGTTCGGACACCCCGGATGCGCCTGACTGAATTTTTCTCCCGCCTGCGCCGCCGGGTGGCCCGACGCCCCGACCGCCTGTTGACCACCCCGGTCTGCCTGGTCGACGCGCAGGGTGCTGATTGGGACACGGCGAGCATCGGTCGTTTCGGGGAGGACGTGGCCGGCCGCTGGCTGCGCCGGGAAGCCGGGTGCCGTGTCCTCTTCCGCAACTTCCGCCCCCGCGATGGCGGTGAACTCGATCTGGTGGTGCGCGATGGTGAGACGCTTGTCTTTGTCGAAGTGAAAACACGGACTTCCATCGACTTCGGTCGCCCGGCCCTCGCCGTCGACGCCACCAAACAGGCGCTGATCATCCGCGGGGCGCGCGGGTGGCTGTCGCTGCTCGGATGGCCGGCCATTCTGTTCCGTTTTGACGTGATCGAGGTGGTGTTGCGCGAGGGCGCGCCGCCGTCGGTGACGTGGGTGCGCTCAGCGTTCAACCTGCCCGACCACCTGCGATGGTGAAGACCCGCGGTCGTGTGACCGATGTGTCGCTTGCCTGAGTTCCTCCTGTTTCCACGATCTTCCCATGCAGGTTCCGTGTTTCTCGCTGGCCGCCATTCTCATGCTGGCGGCGGCGGCTCCTGGCGCGCCGCTTCCCAACCGGCTGGTGGCCGAGGACTCGACCTACCTGCGCGCGCTGTCGACCAGTCCGGTCGACTGGTATCCCTGGGGTCCCGAGGCCTTTGCCGAGGCCGAGCGCTCAGGGCGGCCAGTCTTTGTTTCGATCGGGTATGCCTCCTGCCTCTGGTCGGCGCGCATGGATCGCGAGGTCTTTGCCGATCCGGCGGTGGCGGCGCTCCTCAACGAGGCGTCCGTGAATATCAAGATCGACCGGTTTGAGCGGCCCGACCTCGACCGGCTCTGCCAGCGGTTCGTCGAGGCGGCCGGTCAGCGCGCCGGCTGGCCGCTCAACCTCTGGATGACCGCCGACCGCCGGCCGCTGCGCGCCGCCGACGCGCTCACGCTCGCAGACGAGGGGCAGGGGAGTTTCCGTCTCGAGCTCGACCGCATGCGGCGCCTCTGGGCCGCCGAGGGCGACGCCCTGCGCGAGCGGGCCCGCCGCGAACTCACGGCCTTCGCCGATCGCATCGGGCCGGCTCTGGCCGGACCGCTGGAACTCGACGACACCCTGACCGCCCGCACCGAGGCACGCCTGCTCGCGGAATTCGATCCGGTGCACGGCGGGTTCGGACGCGTGCCGAAATTCCCCTCGCCGGCCCGGCTCACATTTCTTGCCGTGCGCGCCGCCCGGCCCTCACCGTCATCGGCCGCCGCCATCGACCGTCTGGCCGCCGTTCAAACCACTCTGGACCGCCTCTCCCGGAGCGCGCTGCACGATCCGCTGGGCGGCGGGTTTTTCCGCTATGCGCTCGACGACGGGTGGCGCCGTCCGTATTTCGAGAAACTGGCGCTCGATCAGGCGTGCCATGCCGAGGTCTTTCTGCTCGGCCACCGTCTGACCGGCGACCCCCGCCTCGCCGCCACCGCCCTCCGCACGCTCGAGTACGCCGTACGCGATCTCGGTCACCCGGAAGGCGGATTTTACACCGGTGAACACGCGGAAAGCCGGTCCACCGATGGCGAACCCGCCGAGGGCGCGTGGTACCTGTGGTCGGCCCACGAATTCCGGGAGGCCGCCGGCCCCGCCGCCGGAATGCTCGCCGACATTTTCGACATCCGGGATCGGGGGAACCTGCCGCCGGGAGCCGACAGCGCCGGGCCGCTCGCCATGCTCAACACGCTCGCGGAAATCCGGCCGCCAGCCGAATCCGCCGCGCGCCTCGGCCGGACGCTGCCGGAAATCGAAGCCGCCATCAGCAACGGCCTGGCCGCTCTGCGCGCCGCCCGCGACCGCCGGCCACGGCCGGCCCTCGACCGTCTGATCGTCACCCAGATGAATGCCGCCCTCATCTCCGCATTGGCGCGCGCCGGCGCCCAACTGGAGGCTCCGGAGCTTCTCGCCCGCGCCCGGCAGGTCGCGGATTTTATTCTGTCCACCCTCTGGGACGCCCCGAACGCCACGCTCTACCGCTGCCGGCTCGACCGCGCCCCGCGCCACCCCGCCGCCGCAGAGGATTATGCGTTCCTCGTGCGCGCCCTGCTCGACCTCCACGAAACCACCGGGGAAATCCGCTGGCTGCGACAGGCGTTCGTTGTTCAGTCGGCCTTCGACCGCCACCATGCCGACCCGGCCGGCGGCTACTTCGACGCCCGCTCCGACCTTCCGGACGTGCCGGCACCCCACAAGTCGATCGACGATGCCGCCAGCTTCTCGCCCAATGCCGTGGCCGGTCAGAATCTCGTCCGCTGGGGCGTCCTGCTCGGGCAGACGGCCCGCACCACCGAGGCCCGGCGCCTGCTCGGCGCCTTTGCCGCCCCGCTCCGCGCCGGCGCCGGCAGCGTGGCCGGGCTGAGCCTCGTCGCCGACTCCCTGCTCCACCCGCCGAGCCGAGTCATCCTCTTCGGGACAGCGGACACCCCGGCCGCCCGGACCGCCCGCCACCGGCTCGCCGTGGCGCCCCCGGGACGCTGGGTGGTGCTGAGCGTGGAAAATGAGGCCGCCCGTCGCTGGCTGAGCACAGTCGGCGCCCTGCCGGCCGCCGCGGCCGCCCGGCCGCTCGATCCCCCCGGAATTTTCACCGATGGCGCGCCAATGGACGAAAAAGAATCGACCTGGCTGCAGGAATTGCACAAATTCCACAATTCCCCCCGCTAAGAGTCCCGTACCGGGACTGTTCAGGGGATTCCCTAACCGCAGGGTTGCAATTTGCGTGACCCATGGAATTTACTGACACCCCCAACCCCATCAGCCGCCAGCCTGCCATGAAAAACCACACCGTGTCGACAATCCCCGCCGCCCTCGCCCTGATCGCGTTGTCGGTCGCCACCGCGCCGGCGGACACCATCAAGCTCAAAGACGGCAAGACGCTGGACGGCACCATCGTGGCCGAGGACGCCGGCAGCGTGACCATCAAAACCACCGTGGTCGGCAAAATCACCGACAACAAGGTGGTCCCACGCAGCGACATCGCGTCGATCGTCAAAAAAACTCCGGAAGATGACGCCGCCGAGGCCGTCAAAAAAATGCTCCCCACGGAAGATTTCCTCCAGCCGAGCGCCTACAACAAACTGATCGCCGAAGGACCGGACAAATTCCTCGCCACCTACCCGAACAGCAAATACCGCGCCCAGATCCTCGAAATCAAAAAAACCCTCCAGGACGAACAGGCTCAGACGCGGCGCAGCATGCGCAAGGTCGATGGCAAATGGCTCAATGGCGACGAACTGCAGGCGAACGATTACAACATCCAGGCACTGAAAATTTTCCGCGAAATGGAAAAGGCCATTGCCGCGGACAAGTATCGCGAGGCGCTCGACGCTTTCGTCCGGCTCGAAGCCATCGGGAAGTTCTCGCTGAGCTACCCGAAAGCGATCGAGGCCGCCCGCAAGGTGATGGACCAGTACGGCGCCATGCTCGCCGCTGCCGTGAAAAATGTCCCGGCCGAACTGAAAAAGGCGGACGCCCGCCTGGCCAACATGAACCCGAGCGATCTCGCCGCCGCCAAGGCCGAACGCGAAAAACTCAAGAAGGAATTTCAGGCGACCCTCAACGAGGAAAAGAAGAACAAGGTGCGCTTCACCAGCACCATGGAGACCGACGCACCCAGCCTGACTGAGGCGCAGCGCCAGGTGGACACCGAGGCCAAGCGGCTCGCCACCCTGAACGTGGCCGCCATCACGGAAACCGCCAATCGGTATGACCGCGTGCTCAAACTCATCGGACAGAAAAAGTACGAGGAGGCGGCGGTCCGGCTGGACGATTTCATCCGCGCCACCAAGGAAGCCACCAATGATCCGGCGATCAAGACGCAGGCGGAAAACCTGAAGAAGCTCCGCGAGGAGGCCGTCCGCGCCGCCCAGCAGCAGGAACTGCTCAACCGCACCCAGGGCCGCCCGGCCACGCCTCCGGCCACCCCGGCCCAGCCCAAGTGACCTGCTGATGGCTGATTCCAACGAGGCCGGCCGGCGCTCCGCCGCCATCTCCCGACGCACCGCCGAGACCGACATCTCCCTGAGAATCGATCTGGACGGAACCGGCCGGTCCGAAATCCGGACCGGTATCGGGTTCTTCGACCACATGCTCACGCTCTTTGCGAAGCACGGGTTGAACGACCTCGAGGTCAGCGCCACGGGAGACCTGCACGTCGATTGCCACCACACCGTGGAGGACACTGGCATCGTGCTCGGGCAGGCGGTGCGCGAGGCGCTCGGGGACAAACGCGGCCTCGTGCGCTACGGCTGCGCCTACCTCCCGATGGACGAGACGCTGGCACGGGTAGTCGTCGACCTGAGCGGCCGCGCCTTCGTCGAATTCCGCGCACCGCGCCCGGTGGAAGCCATCGGCGGTACGTTTTCCTTCCAACTGGTGGAGGAATTCATCCGCGCCTTCGCACACAACTTGGCGGCCAACGTGCACGTGGAAATCCTCTATGGCCGCGACAGCCACCACATGGCGGAAGCGGTTTTCAAGGGATTGGCGCGTGCGCTCGACCAAGCCACACGCCTCGACCCGCGGGTGGTCGGAGTGCCCAGCACCAAGGACGTGCTCTGAGGTGCATGAAGATCGGGCTGATTGATTACGGGGCCGGAAACCTGCAGAGCGTGCGCAACGCCCTGCGCGCGCTCGGTCGCAACAGCACCGTGGTGTCGAGCCCGGAGGAACTGGCCGACGGCGTGGACGCCCTGATTTTTCCGGGGGTCGGCGCCTTCGGCGATTCCATGCGCAGCCTGCGCGCCCAGGGAATGGTCGAGCCGCTGCGCGCCTGGATCCGCGGCGGTCGTCCGTTTTTCGGCATCTGCATCGGGTATCAGGTCCTCTTCGAGGAAAGCGAGGAGTCCCCGGGCGTCGAAGGACTCGGCGTCTTCGCCGGTCGCGTCATCCGCCTGCGCGCCCCCGGCTTGAAAATCCCGCACATGGGATGGAACGAAGCGCGCTTCCGGCATCCCGAGGATCCGCTCTGGAACGGCCTCGGCCCGGCACCCCACGTCTACTTCGTCCACAGCTACCACCCGGATCCCGCTGACCCGGACCTCGTCGCCGCCACCACCGAATACGGTGCCCGCTTCGCCAGCGCCATCCGCTGGCCCGGAGGCGCCGCCGTCCAGTTCCACCCGGAAAAAAGTCAGGCCGTCGGCCTGCAGGTCATCGGCAATTTCCTGCATCTCGCGGAGAGCGCGCCCGCCGCCACCCCCTGACCCTCGCGCCGGTGACGCCCCCGTGCCGATTCCGCTTCCCCCGGGGGGATTCCGCCTTTCCATGCCGGCTGGCTGGTTGCGCGGTTGGGAATCGGGTCGCCCCGGCGGCATTGCGCTCGCCAGGGCTCCCACACCACCTGACCCGCGACCGCATCCGGCGGCTGGCGCTGGTTTAAGACGCTGGTTTAAGAAACGCTGGTTTAAGAACGCTGGTTTAAGACACCCACTTTTTTTGGGGCGATGGCTTAAGGCGCGGTGGTTTGAGACACCCACTTTTCCTGTTCCGGCGACGGAATGGACTGATCAATGGCCGGCCGGGCGCAGTCCGAGGCCGTTTCGTGGGCCGTTGATCAATCAGTGGAGGCAGCTGCGCAGCGTCCTCCGGGCTCCTCTGAATGCAGGATCTGGAAAGAACGGTTCTCCCCGGGGCGTATGGAGGTGCCGGCTTGGGCGGAAAAATTCCTTGTCAAAACTGTTCGTGTGAGCATATATCGCTTATGGCCACGGCGCGTCGTCTTCTGGTAAATCCTGCTGAGGGTGGGGTGTTTCACTGTATTTCGCGATGTGTGCGGCGGGCGTATTTGTGTGGCTGGGACGCGCAGACACAGCGGAGTTTTGAGCATCGACGGGCGTGGGTGCGGGACCGGGTGAAGGAGCTGGCCGGTGTATTCGGGGTTCACGTCTTTTCCTACACGGTGATGCACAACCACCTGCACGTGATCCTGAGCACGGATCCGCGTCTGGTGCGCGGGTGGACGGACGAGGAGGTGGCGCAGCGGTGGTTGAGGATTTTTCCCGGGCCGGGCGGTCGGCGGGGGCACCCACCGGAGGCTGCGGCGGTGGCCGCGTTTTGTCGCGAGCCGGAGCGGGTGGCCCGAGTGCGGGAGCGTTTGGCGGACGTCAGCTGGTTCATGCGTTGTCTGAACGAACCGATCGCGCGACGGGCCAACCGCGAAGACGACTGCACCGGTCGGTTCTGGGAAGGGCGTTTCAAGTGCCAGAGGCTGGACGATTCCGGGGCGCTGCTGGCGTGCATGGCGTATGTCGATCTGAACCCGGTGCGGGCCGGCCTCGCTGCCACGCCGGAGGCCAGCGAATTTACGAGCGCCGAGGACCGCAGCGCCGCCCATCGCGCCCGGCGGCAGCTGGCACTCGATCCCGCCGCGGAAACGGCACCCAACGCCGCCCAGGAAGCGTTGCGGGAGCAGGCACGCACCGAATCGCAGCGCGACCACTGGCTGGTCGCTTTTCCTGCGGCGAATACACCCGTCACGATCGATGACCCGCGTACCTGGCTCTACGGCTTTAATACGGAGGATTATCTGCAACTCCTTGACCAGACCGGCCGGGAGCTCCGCACCGGCAAGCGCGGTCACATTTCTGATGACCTGCGCCCGATCCTTGAGCGGCTGGATCTCGATGCCGAGGCGTGGGTCGACACCATTGCCCGCTACGGCAGCCTCTTCCACCGCCTGACCGGAAAACTCCACGCCCTGCGCGCCTGGGCCCGCGCCAAAAACCTCGCCTGGCTCCACGGCCACCGCGGTGCCCGCCAGCTCTACGCCACACCCGCGTAACCTGCGTAACAGTCGCTCTTCGCCTTGAGGCTGGCCACAACTGGCCAACGTCTTGGCCGGACGGGAGCATTGGTCATTCGTGTCTGAGTCCCCTGATTCGCGCCGGAATCGAGCCGTTTCCCCTCCGCCCGCGCTGACCACGTCACTAGTCCGTGAGGGGAATCCAAGGCGGCCGGACAATGGCATCAGCCACCCGCAACGCCATCAGCCGCCAGTGGGTTTTATGACTGATCGACAAGGCTACAGGAGTGTCTATCAGTCTCAGGAAAACTCATAGAAAGTGGGTGTCAGAAAAAGTACAAAGAAAAACAACGAAAAAAGTGGGTGTCTGACTATCATATCAGACTCCAGTCTCAGTCAAAGTGGGTGTCTGTCTATCAGTCTTAAGCGGTCTCAGCGGTCCAAGGCGGCCTCGAGTGCCTTGATGAAGGCGGTGACGGTTTCCGGAGTGGGTGGCCCGCTGGACCGGTGGAGAATGCGGCCGCCGGGGTCGGCGATGATAAAGGTGACGGTGCCGGGTGTGCCGCCGATGGTGGCTGAGGTTGCTCCGGTCCAGTCGATCAGCAGGGGCTCCTTGTACTCGTTCTGGAGGCGTTTGCGGATGCGGTTTTTCAGGAGTCCCGGAGTTCCGCGGGCGTCGGCGATGCGGTAAAGATTCAGTTGTTTGCGGTAGGGGCGGAGGACGTCTGTCCAGGCCGCGGCGGATTCGCGCCCGTGCCGGTCGGCCACGCTGATGACCGTGACGCGTTCGGCTGGAAATGCCACCACTTGCGGACGTCCGAATTGATCCGGCAAGTCGATGCGGGGCAGGGATTCCCTGGCAGGAGCGGCGGAAAGCGGCCCCATGAAGAAACAGAGGACGGCTGCGGCGGCTGCGGGGTAGCGGCGGCCTTTCCATCGGGCCGGCTTTCCCGCAAGATGGCGGAAGAATGCGCTCCACTGCAGCCATAACAAAGACGCCACTGCCAGGGGATGCAGCCACACGGACAGGAATGGATGGTGCCATCGTTTCATGACGAGGAAGCGCGGAAGCCAGGCCAGCAGCACCGCCATGAGGATGGGCGGCCAATGCTGTGGTGGCAGCCAGGGAGACGCTGCCAGAAGCAGAAACGGCAGCAGCTGTCCGCCGGCGAGCAGCAGAGTCCAAGGTCCGATGGCGCCGGGTGCGGCGATTCCCTCGGTCGCGTTTTTGGACAGCCCGGCCCAGGTCGCGCCACTGCTCCGATACATCCGGCAGGAAGCAATGTCCGAGGCGTCGAACAGGCCGGTGGCCAATCCCGCCTGGCGGAACACGCGGGGCAGTTTCAATCCATCATGCAGCGACGCCCGGATCCGGGCATGGCCGCCGGCGCGCTGATAGGCGTCCGGCCGCACGACGAACAACTGGCCGCAACCGGCCGAAAAGGCAGGCCATCGTGTCCACTGCATCAGGTGCATTGGCAGGTATCCCATCAACAGAAAATGGATCAGCGGCAGCAGCAGTTTTTCGCCGGGGCTTTCCATCAGTTGCCTCGGAAACCCGCTTGCCAGCGCCGGCGCCTCCGGTTGTTCCATCATCGCGACGATCCGGATCAGGGCATCGGAAGCAAGCCGCACATCGGCATCCAGAAAAACCAGCAGGTCATGCTGGGCCCGGCCGGCCAGCACATGACAGGCATGTTGTTTGCCGCACCAGCCCGGCGCCAGCGGTGGTGCCTGCACCAACCGCACCCTGGTGTCGGTGGACATCCATTCGCGCACGAGGTCGGCGGTGCGATCGGTCGAGTGGTCATCAAGCACGATCACTTCGAGTTCCACTCCCCGGTTGGCGAGAACCGTGCGGAGGGATTCGCTGATATGGGACGCCTCGTTGCGTGCGGGAATGAGGACCGAGACGGTTGTACTCACCCGGGTGGCCGGACGCAACCGCCGGAACACCCGCAGATTGATCAACGACAGGAACGCCGGAATGGCGGCCAGCAACGTGGCGCTGAAGACAAGCGTGGGCAGCAGGTTCATGGGTTTTGCTCGGATGCGTGGCGCGGATCAAAACGTTCCCCACGCACCCTGGCGCGCATCCGTCGCCACAGGTCGTACACCCCTCCCACCCCGGTGGTGCCGGAAATCAGGACTTGGAACGAGGTCGGGTCCCGCTGCATCGAGGCCGCCGCCAGACGGTCCTGCACGGCCGCAAGCGCCGCCTCACACTGCTTCCGGTACCCGGCGGCCTCACGCGCCGCCGCAAAATCCACCGCCGGGCCGAAGGCCACGAGGGCCTCGGCTCCGCGCTCGTGCCACCAGGCATACTCGATGGCTACCGGAACAAACATCACCCCCCGGTGCTTTCGACGCGCCAGATGGCCGACGCCGGCTGCCAGGCGCACCGGGCGCTCTCGGACGTCGGTAAAACGCCCTTGGGGAGTCAGCCAGAGCGCGTGGTGGGGTTGGGCGAGAATGGCATCCGCATGTTGCCGGAATTTCCGGGCCCCCTGAAGCGAGTTTTTCTCGACGGCGAAGAAACCCACTTTCTGGAGAATGGGGTAGTGGTGGAGTGCTGTGGCATCGATGGGGCCGTAGGCGCGCTGTCCGGGGTGGAAGGTCAGCGCCAGATGCAGCGCCACCAGGGGATCCCACCACGAGGGATGGTTGAGAAAGAAAACCGATGGCTGACCGTTGTCCGGTGGAGGGGTGCCGCTCCTCAGGATTCGGAGACTGTGGAAATGGTGTGCGAGGCAACGCCGGGCATACCAGCCGAACCAGCGGAGGAGTCCGGGGGAAATCGTGGGTGTGGCGCAGGATGTTTTCATGGTCAGGGGGACGGGCGGATTTCAGCCGGCCGGCGAGGCAGGTGCCAGATCGCGGTGCAGGGTGTCTGCGGCGATCCATCCGCTCATCAGGGCCATGGGCATGCCCGGTCCCGGATGGGCGGATCCACCGGCGAGATAGAACCCGTCCAGATCCGGGCTGCGGTTGCCGGGTTTGAAGGCGCCGAGGAACCGACCATGGCTGGCCAGGCCGTAGATCGCACCGTTCAGAGTGTGGTAGCGCTGCTCGATGTCCTGAGGAGTCAAGTGGTGCTCGAACACGATGCGTTTTTCGATGTCCGGCATTTTTCCGGCACTCTTGAGCTTCTCAAGAATCACCTGCCGGTATTCCGGGAACATCGCGGACCAATCGTGATGCGGGCGCAGGTGCGGTGTGTGCACCAGCACGTACAGCGCCTCCCCGCCATCCGGTGCCGTTCCCGCTTCGGAACATGAAGTGGCGGCGAGGTAGCAGGTGGGATCCGGGGCCGGTTTGCCCCGGTGATAAATGAAGTCGAATTCCTCCTGCGGATCCCTGCTGAACACAAAACCATGATGGGCCAGGTGTTCATAGCGCCGGCTGAGTCCCAGATAAAGCACCACACCCGAGCAGGACGGTTCGTATCGGCGGCGACGCTCAAAACGGCGCTGGAGGTCCGTGTCGAGCAGTTCCCGGTGGGTCCGGACCGAGTCCGAGTTGGAAACCACTGCGGCCAGGGAAATTTCTTCTCCGGCTGCGGTGCGCACCCCGACCACGGATCCCCCCCGGGTCAGAATCTGTGCCACCCCGGTGGCGGTCCGGATTTCGACACCCAGCTCCGAGGCCAGGCGCGCAAGGGCGGTCGGCACGGCCCGGGTTCCTCCCTTCGGATACCAGACGCCCTCGTCTGTCTGCATGTGGGCGATACCGCACAGGATGGCCGGTGATCCATACGGCGAGGATCCCACGTATTGGGTGAAGTGGTCCATCATCTGGGCGACGCGCGCGTCCGGATGAAAAGACCGCACCATGCCCGCCACCGTGCGCCCCGGCCTCATCGCCATCACATCGCCCAGTACAGCCGGCTTGAAAGTCGCGCGCACATCAAACATGTCCCGCAGCCCGCTGATCGGTTTGTCGAAGAAAAACCTCCGCGATATGTCATCCAGGCGCCTGCTGAACTCCATGAAATCGAGATACCCGCGCCCGCTGCCCGGGGAGAATTGATCCAACCGTTCCGCCATGGTGGCGGGGCTCTGGTCCAGATCCAGGGTGCTGCCGTCTTCAAAGAAGCAGCGCCACTGCGGATCGAGGCGGATGAGTTCGAGGTAGTCGTCCATCTGCCGGCCGGCTTCGGAAAACAGGCGCCGCAGGACCGAAGGCAGCGTGACGATGGTCGGTCCCATGTCGAAACGGAAGCCACCGGCTTTCAGCTCGGCGGCTTTGCCTCCGACCCACGTGTTTCTTTCAAAAACGATCACCCGATGGCCGCGCGTCGCGAGGGAACAGGCGGCGGCCAGGCCGCCGAGACCTCCGCCGATAACGCCGACGGGGTGGGTTTTTGTCGATAACTTCATTGTTTTGGATGGCCATGGGTGAAGCGGAGGTATCGGAGAATCCATGGCAGCCCGCGCGGCGAGACCGGGAGATAGGCCGGTCGGAATCGGCTGCTGCTGCGGGTGACCGACTTCGGTGCGGTCAGTTCCAGGAGTCCGGCGGCGCCTCGGGTCACGCCGAACCCGCTGTACCGCCGCCCGCCGAAGGGCAGGCGGGCATCCGCACTTGAGACGACAACATCATTGATGGTGACCAGACCGACTTCCAGAGCGGCGGCCACGCGGGTGGCGGCGGCCGCATCCCGGGTGAAGATTGAGGCGCCCAGACCGAACGGGCAGTTATTGACGCGTGCGATTACCTCGCTGTCCTCTGCATAGGTTGCGATCAACGCGAAGGGCCCGAAGACCGCCGTTTTCCACAAGGGGGAATCGGCCGGCACGTCCTGCAGCAGGACGGGGGCTTCGGTGAGCCGGCGGGCACCAGCCGCCAGTGCGGCAGCGATTGCCGGTTGCCCGGCTTCCGGAAAAGCAGCGCCCCGACCGCTGATCCCGGCCAGCCGACGGACCAGCTCGTCGGCCACTGTCCGGTGCACAAAAATCCGCTGCGGGGCGATGCAGGTGGCGCCGCCATTGAAGGTCAGGGCAAAAGCCAGTGCGCCGGCGGTGAGTTCAAGGTCGGCATCCTCCCGCACCACGACGGCATCGCAGCCGCTGGCTTCGATTACCGCGGGGATCATCAGCGTGGCGAGGCGGGTGAGGATGGAAGTGGCGACCGGGTGGCTGCCTGTAAAAATCACCTTGTCGGGCCGGGCCTCGATGGCGGCCGTCGCCGCGGCGATGGATTCCGGCAGGACCTCAATGAGATCGGCATCAAAGCCGGCCTGCCGGAGGCAATCGGCGAGGGCCGCCGCCGCCGCCCCTCCGCCGGTGCCGGGCTTCACTAAAACCGCATTGCCGGCGACCAGTGCCTGGATCACTGACACCCCTGGAAGAAACAAGGGATAGTTTCCCGGGCCGATAATCAGGACCACACCCACCGGCTCCCGTGTGATTTCACTGCGGACGCCGCCGAGCCAGAGCGGCCGCCGCCACGCGCCGAAGCGGCGGGTCCGCAGGATGGCTGGCGCTTCCCGTTCGAGGAATCGGCATGCTTCGATGAGCGGGAGGACCTCGCCCATCAATGACTCCCCGACCGGTCTTCCCCGCGCGCCCGCGGAAGCCGAGGCCAATGAGGCCGCTGCCGTGACCAGCGCCCCACGGAGGCGTCGGACCAACGACAACCGCTGCGGCAGTGGCACGTGGCGCCACTTCTGGTACGCGGCGCGCAGGCGTTCGATCGGAACCGTGGGTGGTTTCATCATGATGGCGACTGGCCGGCTCCCCTGGGGAAGGCGGCGGTGAGCGTCCGGTCCGCCTTCGGGTAAGAGCGGGATGGTTCCGCGTTTCCATGCTCTGGTCTGGCGATGCGGCTGGCGTCGACCCGGAGGTCGTGCAACAGCTGGGTCGCACTGATCCGGGCCCCTTCAAAGATCACTGGCAGCCCGCTGCCTGGGTGAGTGCCTCCCCCCACCAGATAAACACCCCCGACATCCTCAAAGCGGTTGTGCGGACGGAGGTGCAGCATCTGGTCAAGCGTGTGAGCCAGGTTGAAGGTGGCGCCCAGATGAATCTGATGACCCGAATCCCAGTCCGCAGGGGTCACGATTTTTTCGTAACGGATGCGGTGTTCGACGTCGGTGAATCCGGCCTTTTCCAACTGGCGGAGCACCCGGCTGCGGAACCTGCCGCGCTCGCTCGCCCAGTCGATTCCGGCATGCAGATGAGGCACCGGAGCGAGCACATAGAGCGTGCTGTGTCCGGGTGGCGCCAGGGTGGCATCGGTCACTCCGGCATTCTGCACATAGAAACTCGGGTCGTCGCTCAGCACCCGGCGGTTTTCGATTTCATCCAGATTCCTCTCATAATCCGCGGCGATATGGATGGTGTGGTGGGGCCTGGCATAACATCCCTCGATCCCCAGATAGAGCATGAACGTGGAGCAGGAGAATTTTTTCGAAGCAATCTTCCGGTTGGTCCAGCGCTGGCGCAGGCCATCGGGTATGAGACGCTGCATGGCCCTGGCGAAGTCCGCATTGATGACCACGGCATCCGCCCGGTAATGCCGGCCGTCTGCGGTGAGCACCCCGGTGGCCCGGCGGTTTTCAAAACAGATCTGCGCCACATCCTCACCCGCGAGGATTTCCACTCCCAGGCGCCGGGCCACCCGAGCCATTGCTTCAGTGACTGCGCTGCATCCGCCGGTCGGGTGCCACACGCCATGTTCGTACTCGAGAAAGCTGAGGATACTGAACAGACTCGGGCAACGGAACGGGGACATGCCCAGATATTTCGATTGAAAGCAGAAGGCCAGCCTGACCCGGTCGTCCTGAAAGAACCGCCTGAGGTAAGTGTCGAGGGACTGGTGGGGTCTCAACATCGGAAGCATGGGCAGAAGGCGTGCGCTGAGCACGGCCCGCCAGCTTTCAAAGGACGTCTGCAAACAGGGCTCCATGAGCGCCAGTTTCCTGCGATTCTCATGGAGAAACCGCCGGAAGCCCCCGGCGTCAGCAGGAGACAGCTGCGCGATCTGGCGTTCCATTTCCTCAATGTCCGGAGTGCAATCGAGGTGGCCGCCGGCGCCGAACTGGATGCGATACTGCGGGTCGAGGCGGACCATCTCCACCTCTGATCTCAGCGAGGTTCCGGCGGTTCGGAAAATTTCGTCGAGGATGCGCGGATAGAGGAAGAAGGTTGGGCCGAGGTCGAAACGGTACCCCCCGGACTCCAGTGCGGACGTCCGACCGCCGAGGGTGTCCCGGCGTTCGAGGATGCGGACGGAGCAGCCTGCCACCGCGAGCAGAATGGCGGAGGCGAGCCCTCCCGGGCCGGCGCCGATGACGATGATTTCCTTGCTCATGAGTGGCTGACCGGAGATGCCTTGATGGCAGGGGCACCGGTGGCTCATGGCGCGTGAAATCCGCGTGAATCCCGGGTGAATTCCTTGTGGATTGATGATGTCCGATAATCCGGTTGCGGGGAGCCGCGGAATGGAGACAGGGTTGGACGCGGGCGCTCACTTCCGGGTTTCCGCGCTGGTGTTTTCAAACTTTTTATTTTATGGGACTTCTCGATTCGATTCTGGCGGCGGTGAGCGGCGGTTCTTCCGAAGGGAGCGGCGCCGGGCAGGGCCATCCTTTGCAGGCGGCTCTCGGTGGGTTGCTGCAGCAGGGGGGCGGCCTCCAGGGGCTGGTCGATCAATTCAGCCGGAACGGTCTGGGCGACGTGGTGTCGTCGTGGATCGGCATGGGTGAGAACAAAGCGATATCGCCGGAGCAGATCCAGAAGGCCCTGGGATCGGAGCAGATCAGCGGGCTGGCCAGCAGCCTGGGAGTGGATGCGCAGCAGGCGAGCGCGCTGCTGTCGCAATTCCTGCCCAAGATTGTCGACAAGCTGACCCCGAGCGGCCAGGTCGATGCCTCCGCGGATGCGCAGCAGGGACTGGCGGCCTTGCTGCCGTCGCTGCTGCAGGGCGGGGTGGGGGGTCTGCTGGGCGGGAAGTCCGAGCAGGCGTAAGTGAGAGAAACGCCGGCGGGGGCTCGCACGTGGGGGTGGGCTACCTGCCTTCGGGCGGTTGGGGGCTTTGGCTCGGTGGCTTTTTGGTTCCGTGCAGGCGGAGGCCAGGGGCGGAAATCAAAAATTGTACTCCATCGCCTGCGGCAGGAATTTTCACCGCCTGCGGCTGGAAATGACGACCGCCGGACGCGCACTCACGCGCCCGACGGCGTCAACCTCAACACATCAGTGAACAGGTCCCTTATCAGGAGATCCCTGCGGGGTGAGCCGCGGGGGGACGCTTGACTCAGGACACTTGAAGAAGCGCCCAACGCCCGGGGCTTTGTCTTTTTTTCAAAAAAGCCAGTTGTTTTTCACGGGCGGTCGCGGGAACCACTGTGGTGGGCGCGGGGTGGCGAAAGGAGCGGGGGCATGCCGTTGGTGCGGGTGTCTTCAGCGGCCGACGAGGCGCAGTACGAGCATGAGCAGGCCGCTGAGCAGGAGCATGGAGGTGAGGGGAAAATAAATTTTGAGTCCCGGGCGGTCGATGACGATGTCTCCGGGGAGGCGGAAGAGAGGCAGTTTGCCGAGGATCGGCCAGAAGAGGCCGATGAGCAGGAGGATGAGGGCGGCGGTGAGAATGAGGGAGCGCATGGGGGGCCGTGAAATCCGTCAGAAGGGCGGCGTGTGGGCCGGGGGCCAAACAAAAGCGGCCCGCCCTCACGCGGAGGGCGGGCCGAAATTGGTTGCGGGAACAGGATTTGAACCTGTGACCTCCAGGTTATGAGCCTGACGAGCTACCGGGCTGCTCTATCCCGCGATGTGAAGAAATGATGAGTAACCCATCTCTGACGGACCGCAAGTGAATTGAGCAGGAATCTCGTGGTGGGCGCGGAGATTCCGGCTATCGGGAAGGGTGATATGACCCGAGTCTGGATCAATGGTGAGGCGCGCGACCTTGGGGACGAGGTGCGGACGGTGGCGGACGTGCTGGCGGCGGTGGGGGTGCCGTTGGAGGGCACGTTGGTTGAGCGCAACGGGGAAGCCTTGTTTCCGCGGGAGATCGGGCGGACGCCGGTGGCGGCGGGCGACCGGTTGGAGCTGGTGCGGATTGCGGCCGGCGGCTGAGGCGGCGGCTATGCTTTCAGTGGCGGCAGGCTGGCGGCGGCGACCGCCTGGCCGTGGCGTTTCTGGGTTTCGTCCGGGGTCGACAGGCTGAGCTGGCCGGCGCGCTCGGGGAAGTCGGCGGCGAGGGTTTCGGCGGCTTTGGCGATGATGATGGCGCCACCTTCGCCGCTGGTGACGCGGCCGAGGATGAGGACGTGGGCGACGTCGTAGAAGTCGGCGTAGAGGGCGAGGGCGTGGCCGAAGCAGACGCCGATGGTTTCGTAGAGTTGGCGGGCGCGCGGATTGTCCTTGGCCATCAGTTCCTGAACCTCGATGAGTTGTTCGGCGAATTTCATCTCGCGGGGGAGGTGGATGCCGGCGAGTGGGGCGAGCCGGGCGACCGCCTGCTGCGAGAAGAACTGCACGCCGCAGCCGACATCGCCGGACCATTCGTCGGGCGGGCCGTCGACGCGGTAGTCGACCGGGGCGAAGGCGAGTTCATTGAGCCACGGGCGGATGGAGCCGGTGGCGTCGACGTAGCCGGCGGCGGTGCTGGTGCCGAGCGAGATGCCGAGCACGCGGTTCTGGTTCATGGCCATGGAGCCGGCGAGGGCGGTGACTTCGCCGTCGTTGACGACCTCGAACGGGATGCCGTTCCAGTCGCGCTGGAGGTCGAAGAAAATGCGGCGGATGCGGTGTTCGAAGTCTTCCGGTGAAACGCCGCGGAAGAGGGAAGCGACGCGGACCTCGTTGTTGACGTAGACACCGGCGGCGCTGCCGCCGATGGCGTCGACGCGCGGCAGGTGGGCGGCGGCGCGGCGCAGCGAGTCCATGATGCCGTCGTAGTGGTATTGCGGGTCGCTCTGGAAATACGGGTCCCAGGGGATTTCCTCGGAGAAGACGACCTGACCGTCGATGACCGCGGCGCATTTGCGGTCGGAGCCGCCGAGGTCAAAGCCGATGCGGCAGCCGTCGAGGTGGCGGCCGAGCGGCATGGCGGATTCGCGGGCTTCCGGGAAGCGGTCGAGCGGACACTCCTCGATGGTGAAGTGTGAGCCGTAGGCTTTTTCGCCCATGAACTGGGCGTCGAAGGCGCGGGCGCCGTCGGGCGAGTAGATGGTTTGCAGGGCGGAGGTGATTTCCGGGGCACCGCCGACGAGGATGCGGGAGCCGCCGCGTTGCCAGAGGAGGAATTTGAGCAGGCGTTCGGCGAAGTGGAGGTTGAGGGCGTAGAAGGTCGGGGTGGCGGGCAGGAGGCGGGAGTGGTGGACGGAGAGGGTGCCGTCCGGGCGGTGGAGGGCGAGGGCGAACGGGCGGCTGCCCGGGGTGGAGGCGCACTGCGCGGCGTAGGCGCGGTTCCAGAGGGCGGCGGAGAGGAAGCCGGGGTCGAGCGGGGGCGGGAGGTTCGGAGCAGGCAGGTGGGCGGGGGTGGGGGAAACGGACGGAGCGGTCATGGGGGCGAAATTCTGGGGCGGTGGCGGGTGGCCGTGGCGGCGGGCTGGTGACTGCGGGTGGAAAACTACGCGCGGGCGAGGTCCTCGGCGATGGCGGCGGCGCCGATCAGGCCGGCGTCATTTTTGAAGTGTGCAGGGACGACGAGCAGGTTGTCGCGGAACGGCCCGGCGAGCTGGGCGTCGAGTTTTTTCCGGAGTGGTTTGAAGATCAGGTCGCCGGCGGCCGCGATGCCCCCGCCGATGATGATCGCCTGGGGGTTGAGCAGCCAGCAGCAGTTGGCGAGGGCGCAGGCGAGTTGGGTGGTGAAGGCGTCCCAGACCTTCAGGGCGACCGGGTCCGCTTCCTCGGCGGCGGCGGCGGCGAGCCGGGCCGGTGAGCATTCCTCGTCGGATCGGGTGAGGCCTTTTTCCGCGTAGAGCGCCTGGGCGTGGTCGGTGATCTGTTTGTTGCCGACGTAGCGTTCGAGGGCACCGACATTGCCGTGGGGGCCGTCGACGCCGCGGTAGTCGATGCTCATCTGGCCGACCTCACCGGCACCGCTGCGGGC